>DATGGJ010000128.1:0-7110 GCA_035308585.1 Terriglobales bacterium | reverse complement strand
CAGCCCGGCCTCTACACCCTGCGGTACGAGTTGCTGCCCAATGACGGCAATCACCTGGGAGTGGCTGACAACCGTGATTTTGCCCTGCTTATTCGTGCTGCCGATGATCCCGACCCCACGGCAAAGTTCGATTTCAAGCAGTTAGTCACGCTGAGCCGCAAGGCTACTGGCAGCGCGCACCCTGGTCCAATCAACCTGGTGCAGCCACCCAGCGACACCGCTCCTGCGGTCAGCAACGATGGCCAGGAGCACTGGGTGTTCGCGGGCAAATTGAAGATGCCGGCCGGCGAGCCTCTGCTGATTGGAATTGTGGTGAAGGGCAAGGCCGCGGAGTAAGTTTCAGGTTTCCAGTTTTTAGTTTCGTGCAAATTTGGCGAGCCGTCGCTGTCGTTGCAGTTGCATTCTTCATCTGAGCCTGTTGCCAAGCGCAACATCTGGGGCGCACATTGCTAAGTCGTGCATTGCAGAGGCGTTAGCACAGGCGGTCGCTTAAACACCTTCGATACAGCAGTTTCACCCGAGGCGAATCGCAACAAGTCGGTGTTGCGTTTCCCCGCTCCAGAAACGAAACAGCCTCAACCACAATCGCGTAACCTCTGCTCCGTGAGCGACCTGCAAGCAGGCTCGCATCCCCCCTCCCCCGTGGCATGACGATTGCCTTATGAAGAGGTGGCGAGTGGCCAGCAAATAGGGCGACCGCCAAAAATCGGCCAGCGCCCGAGCGCTGGGGAGGTGCCACAATGACCGTCCTACTCGTGATTTTTACTTTCGCCGTCTTGCTGCTGGTGGATCACTTTTATAGCCGCAAGCGAGTTGTGATACGACGGGAAGTGGCGCTTACTCCGCCGCAGCGGGAGGCGCTCATGCCCGCCCGCTTGCAGCCCAGCCTGGTGGGTGGCTTCCAGGTGCCGGAAAACCTGCGCTATCATCCCGGCCACACCTGGGCCTTGAATGAGAGCCCCGCCCTGGTGCGGGTGGGACTGGATGACTTTGCCTCCAAGCTGGCGGGCAAGATTGAGCGCATCACCCTGCCGCAGCGCGGCCAGTGGATTCGCCAGGGCCAGAAGATCTGGACCCTGCACCGCGACGGCAGCGCGGTGGACATGGTTTCGCCCATCGAGGGCAGTGTGGCCGAGATTAATGAAGCGGTTCTGCTCGATCCCGACCTGGCGTCCCGCGATCCTTATGGCGAAGGCTGGGTTGTAACCGTGCAATCGCCCGATGCCAAAACCAATTTCCGCAACCTCTTGGGCGGAGCGCTGGCCCGCTGGTGGACGGAGGAATCCGCCACTCGCCTGCAGCGGCAGATGCCGGGAGCCCTGGGAGCGTTCGCCCAGGATGGAGGCGTGGCCATGGCCGACCTGACCAGCCACATGCCCGACCAGGAATGGGTGAAGGTGGCCCGCGAGTTCTTTCTGACCTAACCCGATAGAAGGCCAGGCTTCAGCCGCGCCACGCGGGCCTTGTCCAGGAACCTCCAGGCCGGGACACGGAACGCGAGGCGCGGTTGAACATTCAGGCACGCGCGTTGCCGCTCTTTTTGAGGCCCTGCACGGCCATCGGCGGCCGGCCTTCAGCCTCCGCCAAGGAACGCGACGCGACAGAAGCAACCCGAACGCCGACAGTGGCTTACCCCAGTGACCTCAGTCACCCCGTTTCGTGACATCTATCACCGTCTTTCGTCCTCGCAGGCTCGAAACTGGAGTGCGGGGCTGGTGGAGGCCAATCATGTTGCTCGCCTATCGCCTGGTACGTCTGATTGAGGCTCACTCCGACCAACTTGCCGGCACCCTGCTGGACCGGGTTACCAGCAGCGAGAGAACCAGCGCCTATGTGACCCAGGTCCCGCTCCACGAACTGCGCTCGCGGGTGAGGGAAGTTTACGAAAACCTGGGTGAGTGGCTGCTGGGCAAGACGGAGTCGGACGTGGAGCGCCGTTATGTGGAGATTGGAGCCCGCCGCGCCGCTCAGGGAGTGCCCCTGACCCAGCTGATCTCTTCTCTGGTCATGACCAAGGACACACTGTGGGAATTTCTGCTGAAGGAGGCGGGGGTGGAGCGCCCGGTGGAAGTATTTGGCGAACTGGAACTGCTGCAGTTGCTTGATCAGTTCTTCGATCGCGCCGTTTATTACGTATCCATGGGCTACGAGCGCGCCGGTTCGCCGCCTGCTCTCGGGGCGCGCCACGGAGCGGCTTGATTTATAGGGAGAAAACGCATGGAGTGGGTGGCAGAGTATAAGCGGAAGCTGCGCACGGCGGAGGAAGCGGTGCAAGCCGTGCGCTCCGATATGCGCGTCTACATTCACCCTGGCTGCGCCGAACCGGAGGTGCTGGTCAAGGCTCTTATCCAGCGTGCTCCCGAGGTGCAGAACGTGGAAATCGTCCATCTTCTCACCCTGGGCGAAGCCGGTTACATCGCGCCGGAAATGTCGGGCCACTTCCGCCACAACGCCATGTTCATCGGCGGCAATGTGCGCGAAGCGGTGAACGATGGCCGTGCCGACTACACCCCGGTGTTCCTCAGCGAGGTGGAAAACCTCTTCGAAACCGCGCAGATGCCGATTGATGTCGCCCTTATCCAGGTGTCGCCGCCGGACGCACACGGCTTCTGCAGCTTCGGCGTGGGCGTGGATACCACCCTGACCGCGGCGCGCTGTGCCAGCCACGTGATCGCGCAGGTCAATGACCAGATGCCGCGCACGTACGGCGACAGCTTTATTCACGTCAGCCAGATTGACGCGTTTGTTGAGGTCTCCTGCCCGCTATGCGAGTTGCCCAAGCCGGTAATCACCGACATGCATCGCGCCATCGCCCGCAATGTCGCCAGTCTGATTGAAGACGGGGCTGTGCTGCAGACCGGAATCGGCGGCATTCCCGATGCGGTGCTGCCTTACCTGATGGACCGGCGCGATCTGGGCATCCACACCGAATTGGTTTCCGACAACGTGATTCCCCTGATCGAGGCGGGAGTCATCAGCGGCGAGCGCAAGAGCTTCCGCCCGCGCAAGATAATCGTCGGCTTTGTCCTGGGCACGCGCGAGCTCTTCGATTTTGTGGACAACAACCCCATTTTCGAGTTCCATCCCTCCGCCTATACCAACGATCCCTTCCGCATCGCCCAGAACGACAACATGGTGGCGGTGAATTCAGCGCTGCAGATTGACCTGACCGGCCAGGTCTGTTCCGATTCCATTGGCCAGTATTTCTACAGCGGAATCGGCGGGCAGGTGGACTTCCTGCGCGGGGCCTCGCGCGCCAGGAACGGCAAGGCCATCATTACCCTTTCCTCCACGGCCAAGGATGGCGCGGTGTCCCGCATTGTGCCCATGCTCAACCCGGGCGCCGGGGTGGTGACTTCGCGCGGGCTCATCCGCTACGTGGTCACGGAATACGGCACCGCCTATCTGCATGGCAAATCCATCCGCGAGCGGGCCAAGGCGCTGATCGAAATCGCTCATCCCAAGTTTCGTGCGGAACTTTACGAGTACTGCGAGCGCACCAAGTGGTTGCAGCGCCCGGCCGCGATGGCGGCAACGAGGTGAACATGGCAGCGCGGGGCAAGGTCACCATTGATGTGGAGGAATGTAAGGGCTGCGGCTTGTGCGTGGAGTCCTGCCCGCCCAAGTGCCTGGTACTGGCGCCGGAGCTGAGCGCCTACGGGGTGCATCCGGCGCGCTATACCGGCGAAGGCTGCACCGGCTGCGGCATCTGCTTCTATTGCTGCCCCGAGCCCGGCGCCCTTACCGTGTACCGTTTGCCCGCTCCCAAAAAGCCGGCTACGCAGGCCGCTACCCAAAACGGAGGCTCGCATGCGCCAGCTCTCTAAAGGCAACGTAGCCATCATTCATGGCGCCATCCTGGCCGGCTGCCAGGCCTACTACGGTTATCCCATTACCCCGGCCAGCGAGATCGCGGAGGCCGCAGCGCTTTACCTGCCGCAGGTGGGGGGAACTTTTCTGCAGGCGGAAAGCGAGGTCGCCGCCATCAACATGGTCTATGGCGCCGCTTCCGCCGGACAGCGCGTGATGACCGCTTCTTCCGGCCCGGGGCTGAGCCTGATGCAGGAAGGCATTTCCTACATTGCCGGAGCCGAACTTCCCTGCGTGATTGTGGACGTGGTGCGCGGCGGGCCGGGTCTGGGCAACATCGCCCCTGAGCAGAGCGACTACTTCGCCATGGTGAAAGGCGGCGGCCACGGCAACTACCGCAACATCGTGCTGGCGCCCGCCTCGGTGCAGGAGATGGCCGATTTCACCGTGCTCGCCTTCGAGTTGGCCGACAAGTACCGCAATCCCGCGGTGGTGCTCACCGATGGCTTCGTAGGCCAGATGATGGAGCCGCTGGAACTGGAAATGAGGATGGCGCAGGCGCCGGAGAAGCCCTGGGCGGTTAAAGGCACGCCCGAAACCCGTCCCAACCTGGTGACCTCGATTTACCTGGAGCCAGACGACCTGGAAGCTCACCAGCGCAAGCTGGAAGCCAAGTACAAGCGGGCGGCGCAGCTGGAACCGCGCTGCGAAACTTACATGGCCGAGGACGCGGAGGTCCTGCTGGTCGGCTACGGCATCGTGTCGCGCGTTCTGCGCACCGCCGTAGAACAAGCCCGCCAGCAGGGGCTTCGCGTGGGCCTCTTCCGGCCCATCACGCTGTGGCCCTTCCCCTCCAGGGCGCTGGCCGCGGCGGCAACGCGCTGTGCCGCGCTGCTCGACGTGGAGCTGAGCAACGGCCAGATGCTTGAAGACGTGCGCCTGGCGGTGAACGGCAAAGTTCCGGTGGAGTTCTATAACCGCGTCGGCGGCAACGTGCCCGCGGCGGAAGAGATTCACGAAGAGCTGCTGTCGCGCCTGGCGGCATTGGCGTAAGAAGGGGCTGGCTAGCTGACTAGCTTTCTTTCGGCAAGGGTTTGCCGGGCAGTTAGTCAGCCACATAGCTAGCCAGCTGGGGAGAGTCTTCATGGCGGAAAACGAAAAGGCTGCAGTAGCCGAACCCGATTACGAGCTGCTTCATTCCCGCTCCGAGGTGTTCTACGACCGCTTCGAGCGCAAGTCGGAACTGAAGCACCAGACCCATTACTGCCCGGGTTGCGGCCACGGAGTGGCGCATAAACTGGTGGCGGAGGCGCTCGAGGACCTGGGCCTGCAGGACCGCACCATCTTCGTCAGCCCGGTGGGCTGTTCCGTATTTGCGTACTACTACTTCGACCTGGGCAACGTACAGGTGGCTCATGGACGCGCTCCGGCTGCGGCCACCGGCCTGAAGCGCGCCTGCCCGGACAAGATCGTAATCGCCTACCAGGGCG
Source organism: Terriglobales bacterium (assembly GCA_035308585.1). GTDB lineage: Bacteria > Acidobacteriota > Terriglobia > Terriglobales > Acidobacteriaceae > JAICWP01. The sequence goes on along the minus strand of DATGGJ010000128.1, from coordinate 1,810 downwards.
ATGGCGACCTGGCCGCCATCGGCACCGCCGAAATCATTCACGCCGCCAACCGCGGCGAGCACATCGCCGTCTTTTTCGTGAACAACGCCATTTACGGCATGACCGGCGGGCAGATGGCGCCCACCACCCTGGTCGGCCAGACCAGCACCACCAGCCCCTGGGGACGTCGTCCGGTGAACGAGGGCTTCCCGTTGCACATGGCGGAGCTGCTGGCCACGCTGGAAGCGCCCGCCTACATCGAGCGGGTGGCGCTCTCTGACAACAAGCACATCATGGGGGCGCGCCGCGCCGTGCGCCGGGCCCTGGAGCTGCAGCGTGACGGCGCCGGCTTCACCTTTGTCGAAATACTCTCCCCCTGCCCCACCATCTGGAACATGCAGCCGGTGGACGCGCGCCGCTGGGTAGCGGAAAAGATGATTCCCGTTTTTCCGCTGAACGTGTTTCGCGACCGCAAGCCTGCCATTCCCGAAGGCAAGAATCCGCCGCAACGCTCCGTGGCCGAGGTCCTGGGTTTGAGGGATGCCAACGAAAAGCTTGCCATTGCCGCACAAGCCGCCAAACCGAAACATCATTTGAAGAGGCTGTCCATCAAGATCGCCGGCTTCGGCGGCCAGGGCGTGCTGCTCCTGGGCCAGTTGCTGGCGGAAATGGGCATGCGCGAAGGCCTGGAAGTGAGCTGGCTGCCCTCGTATGGTCCGGAGATGCGCAGCGGCAGCGCCCATTGCCATGTGTGCCTGGCGCAGGAGCGCATCGGCTCGCCCCTCATTTCCCATCCCGACGTGCTCATTGCCATGAACGAGCTCTCGCTGCGCAAGTTTGCGCCCCAGGTGGCGGAGAACGGGCTTATCTTCTACAACCGCGAACAGTTACCGGAAGACTTTGCCGCCCCGCAAGCGCGCGTGTTCTGCCTGCCCGCCACCGAAATTGCTGACCGACTGGGCGCGGGCAAGGTGGCCAACGTGGTCCTGCTGGGGGCGCTGCTGGAAGAAACCGAGTGTCTTTCTTCTGAAACAGCCATCGCGGTGCTCGAAGCCAAGGTACGCAATCCCCAGTTGCTCGAACTTGACCGCCAGGCGCTGGCCACCGGCCGCCAGTTCGTGGACAAAGAAGCGCACAATGAGGCCGTCAGCCAACCGGACGGCTTCGCCTACTAGATCAGCACACGGAGAAAACCCCCGAAGGGGCACAAAACGGAGCCCAGGACGGAAGTCTTGGGTTAGCTGCGTTAACTGAACGAGTGTCCCGTCGGGACGGGACCCAACAAATGTAAATGAATGTTGAGTCCGTTCGGATTATTTCTCGCCCTGTGTCGTCCCTACAGGACTCTAGCGACGCGCCACATCCGCCTCCCAGGACTTCCGTCCTGGGCTTTCCTATCCCGCCCCTGCGGGGCTCGGCATCCGTTGGACAGGCGCGAATTGCGGTGCCCCCCATTTTCCAGCACAGGTCGGCAGTTTGCACCATCATGAACTTGGCGCAGGCAAATGTGGGGAAATTCCTGGCACTGCGAGACATCCCCCCATTTGGCCGCCACAGATTTAGATCGAGATCAGCGGCGCTTGGCCGCCTCCAACGCAGGTGGCTAGCTCCCTCGGGTGGAAACCTTTTCCGCCTTGAGTTGGCGGGCGAGGATGCGCACAATCATGCCGTCAAACTGGGTGCCGCTCAAGGCCTCCAGTTCGGCCATGGCGGCTTCGGGAGTGCGGGCGGAGGCGAAGGGACGCTCCGTGGTCATGTTGACGTAGGCGTCGGCCACGTGCAGGATGCGCGCGCCCAGCGGAATTTCCTCCCCGCGCAGGCCCGCGGGATA
>DATGGJ010000127.1:0-4613 GCA_035308585.1 Terriglobales bacterium | reverse complement strand
TTGCGCTGCCCAAAATAGTCGCTCAGCCGCACCGCTTGGCCGCTCTCATCACGGAAAACCAGATTGAGCGGCACCTGGTTATCCAGTCTCTGTTCGTAGCGGACGTTCTTAAGGATGGGCGGTACCTGATTGGAGGGCCCGCTGCCGGGCGCGCTGTCCTGCCCCGCCGAGGGCAGGGAAGCGGCTATTAGAGCAGTGCTGACCAGGACAAAGCGGAGTAGCGAAAAATGAGAGCGCGACCACCGGGGGATCACCATGACTCCTGCGCCGTACTCACGGCAGAACAGATAGTATAGCTCGCTCCCCGGGCCCTACCGGAAGCAGGGCGCAATCGCAGGCAACAAAAAGCCCGGAGCCAGAGCTCCGGGCATAACGCCCCAGCCCCCTGCAGTTCAATTTCCGTTCGCGGAAGGCGGAGCCCCGTACACCACCGCGACCTGAGGACTCACGCCGGCCTTGGCCAGTTGCCGCTCGCGCGGATGAACCGCCAGCTGGCGTACCGCGCTATCAGCGGTCGTCCAAACCTCGGCCAGAAAGTATTCATCGCCATAACGGTGAAAGACCAGCTTTGGAGTGTTGAAATCTCTCCGCCACTCGGTCGTGTTCGGCATCATCAGCTCAATGCCGCGCTCCCCGGAAGAAAGCAGGAGAGTGAATTGCCCGCCAACCCGGGTGATGCTGTATTCACCCGCGGGAAGCACCCCATAGCCGGCGGAAAAACTGAAAGGCACATCCGCCTTGATCATGGTTTGCGCATGGGCGGGTGCAGCCGCCATGGTCAGGAATGCAACACATACCACCAGAACGATAGCCGCGTAGTTTTTCATTGTCTTGCTCCTTTCCGCGAATCCCTTTGCTAGCGTAATGAACGTCCTTGCGATGTGCATCCCGCATGCCACTACCTGCATGTGCCCGAGGTTTTTATGGCACGGAAATAACTGCTCTGCTTTCAGTGATATCTGTGTCAAACCAAAGATGCGGCCACGGGCCCTCTCCGGGCTCTGGCCGCGCCCGGCTAACCGTCCGGATAGCTCCCGCTATCCGGTTGGATAGCATCTTTGGCGGCACTCCAATCCTAAATTGTGTTTGTCGGCAGAATGCACAAGGGTGCTGCGAACCTCGATTCTGGCGCTATGCTAGGCTCAGCAGAGGGGAGCGCGCATGTCCCCGGCCCTGATTGCCATTGCCGGCCCGCTGAACGGGACCACCATCGAACTCACCGCCACCGAGGTGTGCATTGGCCGTGAAGCCGGTACCCAGGTTTGCGTTCCCAGCGCCTGGGTTTCCCGCCGCCACTGTGCGTTACGCCGCCAGGGCGACAGCGTCGTAATTCAGGATTTGGATAGCCGCAACGGCACCTTCGTCAACGGAATTCCCATTATTCGGCAGGAACTGAAGCATGGCGATCTGCTCACCGTCGGCGATTGCTGCTTTCGCTTTGTCCGCGGCGCCGAAGAGCCGGCCGTGTCCCGGTCGGCCCCGGTTGAATTGGACGATACAAACACCATGCTGCTGGCTCCGCTTTGGCTGCCCGCCGGCGATGCCCCTTATCCTGCCTCCAAGCCTGCGGCGGCGGTGGGAGCGGACGCGCGCGCCCTGCGCGATCTCAGCGTTCTGCTCACCATGGCCGCCAAAACCGCTGCCATCGAAGATTCCGAATCGCTCTATTGGCAGCTTCTGGGCATGATCTTTGAGATCATCCCCGCGGATCGGGGAGCGATTCTGCTAGCCGGCTCCGATCCCCAGGAGCTTTCCCCCGCTTTTGCCTGGGACCGCGCTTCCGGCCCCGCTCAGCCGGTGCGGGTGAGCCGCACCGTGGTGCGCCAGGTCGTAGAGCGAAAATCGGCAGTCATGGCGAATGACGTGGGTGCAGACCTTTCCCTGCAAACCGCATCCAGTCTCCGCCTGGAGCGCGTGCGCTCCGTGCTTTGTGCTCCCTTGCTGGCCGGGGGGCGTCTGCTGGGCGCCATTTATCTCGACTGCGCCAGCGAGGGGGTGTGCTTCGACGAGCAGCACCTGCGCATGCTGACCGCGGTGGCTGGCCTCGCCGCCCTGGCTTCCCAACGGGTGTGGCGGATGGAATCTCTGCGTAATGAGAACCTCCGCTTGCGCGCTGACCTCAAGCTTGACCACGGCTTTGTGGGCGAAAGCCCGGCCTTGCGACGCACTCTGGAACTGATCGCCAGGATTGCGCCCTCCGATTCCACCGTCTTGCTGTGTGGCGAAAGCGGCACGGGTAAGGAACTGGCGGCCCGCGCCCTGCATCGCGCCAGCCCTCGTGCCCCTTCTCCTTTTGTGGCCATCAATTGCGCCGCCATTCCTGAGACCTTGCTGGAAAGCGAGCTGTTCGGCTACGAGAAAGGCGCGTTCACCGGCGCCGCCGGTCAGAAAAAAGGGCAATTTGAGCTGGCCAATGGCGGCTCCATTTTTCTCGATGAAATCGGCGAGCTGGCGCCGGCCTTGCAGGCCAAACTGCTGCGCGTGCTGCAGCAGCGGGAGTTCGTCCGCCTGGGCGGGGCCCAGCCGATCAAAGTGGATGTCCGTTTGATCGCGGCCACCAATCAGGATTTGCGCGCCGCCGCCGACCAGGGCCGCTTTCGCAAAGACCTGTTCTTCCGCCTCAACGTGGTCGCCATTACCATGCCCCCCTTGCGCGACCGGCCCCAGGACATACCTCTGCTGGCCAACTATTTTCTGGCCCTTTGCAGTCAGCGCTGCAAGCGGCGGGTGCGGGGAATTTCGGCGCCCGCCATGGAATGCCTGCAGCGCTATGACTGGCCGGGCAACGTGCGCGAGTTGGAGAATGCCATCGAACACGCCGTGCTATTGGGCGCGGGCGAGGTTGCGCTGCCCGAGGACCTGCCGGATGTGATTGTGGAAGGCCACCCGCCGGCAGCGGGGCAGGCTGCCGGCTATCATGCCGCCCTGAGCGAGTTGAAGAAAAAGTTAATTCTGCAGGCCTTTCAGCAGGCTGAAGGCAGTTATACGGAAGCCGCCCACCTGCTGGGCGTCCATCCCAATTACCTGCACCGGCTCATCCGCAACCTGAATCTGAAGGCCGCCCTGCGCGCCGCCGGCGAGCGTTCCGCCGAATAACCGTTCTTCACCGCTGAGCGGCGCGGCGCAACCCGATTTTTTCGCGCGCTTCGCTCTCATTTAGAATGGCTCAGCAGGCTCGCTGCGGCGGACCTGCACCACAATTCGACGCCGGCAATCCCTAAGCCACTGGGGATGCCGGAGGCGCGGAGAGATGGGTGAGTGGTTGAAACCGCACGCCTCGAAAGTTGAGGCGTTGAGCGGGCCCGTTCGGTTCCTTCGCTTTGCTCAGTCACTCAGGGCAAGCTAAGAACGGAGCCCGCTGCCGAAATCCTGAGACGTAGTCGAAGGACCTCGGTGGTGGTTACAACACAATGCGGAGAGATGGGTGAGTGGTTGAAACCGCACGCCTCGAAAGCGTGTATACGGGGAACCGTATCGGGGGTTCGAATCCCTCTCTCTCCGCCATTCCCTGATCTCATGTATCTGTTCCGTTTCTGGATCTGCGCACATCCACTCCGGTTCGCGGCGAAAGAAGTTTGCCGTAATCTACGGTAAGAAGATCCTTAAACCACACTAATTATTGGGCTAATGCCTCCATGCCCGCTGCAACCAGGAACGTAAGTGGTTTGTTGTAACTGTGTTACAGCCGCAATAAGCTGCACCCTTGTGCTAAAACCTTTCATCTTGACAGGCGTTTTTGCCCCGTTATGCTGCCCTCTGCCCGGTGAGCTCTTCTGTGTGGAGGAACAACAAATGAGTGGTAAGCAAACAGTTGGTATTTTGGCTTCTCTGCTGGTGGTATTAGCGATGGCAGTAAGCGCCAGCGCCGCCAGTTATAGCGGCATCGCCTATTGCGGCGTCAGCACCAGCGTTTCTCAGAACACGCCAACCGATAGTGGTCTCTCCGCCGCGGAGGCGACGGGGACCGAGTGTGCCACCTTCTCCGCCAGCGCGATAGATTTCAGCGCTGAGGCCCTCGGCGCCAGCTACACCCTCGGAGGATTCCTGAATTCTTTTGGGGCGGCTTCGGGCATCAGCTATCTCAACGGTTTCACTGCTGCCTCCAATCCCAACGATTCTTTGTGGGTGTTTACCGGCACGGCCGGTTTTACCAATGGCCAGGGCTTCGCCGTCACTCATGATGATGGAACCCAGATGTACGTCAACAGCGTGAACGTGCTTAGCGATCCCGGCCCCACGCCCCCGGTAACCACCCTCTTTACCTATTCCGGTGCGACCGGGAACTTCCCCTTCGAGTTCATCTACACCGAGTGCTGTGCCGGCCAGATGGACTACATCACCAACCTTGCCCCGCCGATATCAGAACCGAGCAGCCTGCTGCTGTTAGGCACCGGCCTGATTGGATTTGGGGCCTACGCTCGTCGCCGTTTCGGATGGTAGTTGCCCGCGGGGCCGCTCGCTTCTCAATCGAAGAGAGCCTCCACCTTGAGATGAAGAGAGTGGTCGCGAACTCGGCGGCCAATAGAGTTGAGCAAAATAGCCGGCCTCTCCTGGGCCGGCTTTTTTGCGTTGTGCCCGGATTTCAGATTGAACACGAACTCACCTCTCCACGC
>DATGGJ010000126.1:0-9062 GCA_035308585.1 Terriglobales bacterium | reverse complement strand
CTTCATGCACGGCGCGAGACAGCCGCCCGGCCAGCTGATTGACGGCCAGCCGCAAGCTGGCCTCGGAACGAGCCTGGATGACGTCGGCCACGGCCTCGGCCTGGGCCAGGTCGAGCCGGCCATTGAGGAAGGCGCGCAAGGTGAACTCGCCAGGCTCCGCCAGCCGGGCGCCCCTCGCCAGCGCCAGTTCCACGATGTGGCGCAGCACCACCGGCGAGCCATGCGCCGAAATCTCTACCAGATCGTCGGTGGTGTACGAGTGTGGCTTCCGGAAAAAAATGACCACAACCTCATCTATCCGAGCCGCGGCGACTGGCGTGGAAACAGTCTCGGTGGCGACGGGCCGTTCCGACCCGCCGGGAGGTGGTGGCGCGGGCGCCCCCGCCCGCGATTGGCCAGCGAGGCCATCCCCCGGTTCCACCAGTTCCCCGAACACAGCCCTCCCCGGCTCCAGAGCATGCTTCAGCCGCAGCATGGGCAGGGCAATCTGCCGCGCCTCCGGGCCCGACAGGCGCACTACGCCAATGCCCCCGCGGCCCCCGGGAGTGGCAATAGCCACGATGGTGTCATCCAGGTTCACGGTTTTATTTTAGCGGGCCGGCGCGGAATTTTTCCCAACCTGGGCCTTAACGCGCATCTAATGGAGGTCTGAAGTGGAGGGCACCTGAGAATGTCGGCCACCGATGAGGTCTTACGAGCCAATGAAGCTTACGCCAGAAACTTCAACCTGGGGAGTCTGCCCAAGCCTCCCGCCCGCAAGCTGGCTGTGCTGGCCTGCATGGATGCGCGCCTCTCAGTGGAGCAGTTTCTGGGTTTGAAGACCGGCGACGCGCACATTATCCGTAACGCCGGCGGCGTGATCACAGAGGATGCGCTGCGCTCCTTCCTCATTTCCCATCACCTTCTGGGCACGCAGGAGTTCGTCATCATCAACCATACCGATTGCGGCATGCTCAGCTTCAGCGATGACGAGCTACGCTCGCGCCTGGAGCGGAGCACCGGCAGGTCGGCAGTTGTGCCCGCCTGTTTCCACAGCTTTCGCGATGTAGAGGAGAACCTCCAGCGCCAAATTGAGCGCCTGAAATCTCATGCCTGGATTCCCTCGCAGGTCGCGGTGCGGGGCTTTGTGTACGAAGTGGAAACCGGCCGCTTGCGTGAGGTTGCCGCGGAGCAGGCGCGGCGCGCGGGCTAAAGCGAGGTCAGGCTTGCATTAGACGATCAGCGGCGTCCGGCCCGCGGCGCCGCCGGCTTGTAATCCTTGGGATACACCACCACGGCCCGGCGTCCCGCTTCGCCCGTGCTCTCGGTCTTGAGATCATCCTGGTCGCGCAAAGCCAGGTGAAGTATGCGGCGTTCACGAGAGGACATGGGACTGAAGGTGTAAGGCACGCCGTTTTTGCGCACCCGTTCGGCGGCTACCCCCGCCGCCAGCTTCAATTCTTCCAGGCGCATGGCACGGTGATTCATGCAATCGAAGGCCAAGCGTTCATGTTCGGAGGGCGAAAGCCGCAGGATCTCCTGCGACAGATGCTCCAGGGAGCGCAGCAGCTCGGCGCCACGTTCCAGCAGCAGATCGCTATCGGGACCGGAAAACTCCACCAGAATTTCCGGCCGCTCCCAATCCCGCTCTTCAGGCAGAGGCGGATCCACGGTGATGCGATACTTCAGGCGGAATTCACATTCCTTGACGACTGCCCGCAGCAGCTCGTCAATCTTGCGGGCCCCGCTCGCTTTGTCGGCGATAGGCATAGCTGATTGGCTGACTAGCTTGCTAGCTGACTTCATCCCGGGTCAAGCCTGCCAGCCAGCTAGTAAGGTTAGGTTAGACTTTCGCTTTTTTCCGCGCGCGCTTTTCCATCTCCGCGCGCATCTCGCGCCCCAACTCGGTCCGGTTCATCACCGCCTGTTGTATGATGCCGATGGCGTTGCTCAACACCCAGTACACACACAACCCTGCCGCCAGATTCCAGCTGATCACACCCAGAAACAGCGGCATCATCAGGTTCATCATTTTCTGCTGCGTGGGGTCCATGCCCGCCGCTGGCGTCATCTTCTGCACGAACAGGGTAGAGATGATGATTAGAATCGGCAAGAGGTGCCAGGGGTCGGGCGAGGACAGGTCGTGGATCCACAGCCAGGGCGCGTGCCGCAGCTCAATGGCTACCTCCAGCATGGCGTAATAGGCGATCAGAAACGGCATCTGGATGACCAGCGGCAGACACCCGCCCACCGGGTTTACGCCTTCCTTCTTGTACAACTCGGCAATCTCCTGGTTCATCTGCTGGCGGCGCGGATCCTGCATCTTGTACTTCTTGTATTTTTCCTGGATGGCCTTGATCTGCGGCGCCACCTTTTGCATCTTCAGCGATGATTTCATGCTGGAGATGCGCAGCGGCAGCAGCGCCAGGGTGATGATCAGAGTCTGCAGCGCTATGGCCCAGCCCCAATTGCTCACGATGTGGTGCTGCATCCAGCGCAGCCAGATGAACAGCGGCCGCGCAATGATGCCGAAGAAACCGAAGTCCACCAGACCCCGCAGGTCGCCATTGGCCACGTGCACGGACTCGAGCACGTCCACCGCTTTGGGCCCCACGAACACACGCTCCGTGGTCGGCCCGCGGGAATCGCCCACCGCTGCTCCCAGCAAGTCTTCCTTCGTGGTTTCGTCGGGATTGGGGTGCTCGGGATTTTTGGGCACTTCCACGCTGTTGCGCAGCGTGACCAGGGCCGCGGTTTCCGGATGGTCGGGAATGAAGACCGCGCCGAAGTATTGATCCCCCACGCCTGCCCAGTGGAAGGGACCGGAAATCGTGCCGCCGCCGCTGACGTTTTTGATCTTGTCGCGCTGGATTTTGTCGTTATATTGCCAGGCGATACGGGCCGAGCCGTAGGAGCTGGGCGTGGTCTGGTCGCCAAAGCCTGCCGGCCACGCCGGATACGCCGCCGTCGGCGCTCCCTTGTAAACCACTGACGTTTCTACCTTGACCACATAGGTGTGGTCGAAGTGGAAAGTCTTGCGCACGCTCAGTTCCGCGGTGGAGTACTCAAACGTGATGGCCGCAGGCGCCTGCAGCGTGCCCGTCTGGCTGGCCACGTACAAAGAATTGTTGAGTTGGTTGCGCAGCCCCTCGTCGTAGGTCCACAGCGACATGGGCAGGCCGAACTTGGCCCCCTGGGGATTGACCAGTTCCAGGGGTTTGCCTTTCTCGTCGGTTTGCTTCTTTAGAATCCAGGATTTGACCTGCCCGCCCTTGTTGGTGAATTCAATGCGGTACAGGTTGTTCTCCACAACGGTGCTGGTTTCCGCTGTTGCCTGCGTGCCGAGGGTGGGCGCCTTCTCCTTGTTGGCGCGAGGGCGTTTGCGGCTGCCCGCAGGCGGAGTAACCGCGGCTGCGGCCTCCGGGGCCGGAGGTTTGGCCGGGGGCGGCGCTGGTTGCGTGACTTTCTTTTCCGCGCCCGCGGGCTTCTGCGGCAGCACCTTCTTCATCAGCAGCGGCTGCAGGGCCAGGATGACGAGAAAAGTCAGCGCAAACACCAGTAGCAGGCGGCGTTCGAGCCCGGGATCTTGTTGGGGATTTTGAAAGTCAGCCAAACCAATCTACCTGAGAAAGATCTTTCCCTTTATCTGGCCCGGTGAGTACAACCCATGCCGTGGATTTCGCCTTGCTCCCCGGCCACGGGGTCGAAACCGCCGCGGGCGAAAGGATGGCAGCGTAGCACCCGCCAGGCCGCTTTCATCCCGCCCCGCAGCGCTCCATGGCGCTCCACCGCTTCCAGTGCGTACTCAGAACAGCTGGGAACGTAGCGGCACGCCGCCGGCAGCATGGGCGATAAAGCCCACTTATAGGCCCGCAGCAGTGCGATGACGATTCCCTTCATATCAGACTCTTCGCCCCCTGTTGCGCAGCTTACCGCTGATCACTTCGAAGGCGTGCCCTACTTCCTGCGTAATCTCGGTAAACTCGGCGTGCAGGACCGACTTTTTGGGATTCACGACTACATCCGCTACGGTTTCCAGCCGCTGGCTTTGCAGTCGCGTTGCCTCCCGCAGCCGCCGTTTGATGCGGTTGCGCTCCACCGCCCCACCCAGTACGCGGCCGACTGTAAAACCCACCCGCGCTTCGCTTGCCGTCCCCGGCAAGAAGAAGAAGGTCATATGGCGGGCAAAATGCCGCTGCCCCTGCTCGTACACGCGCTCGAAATCAGCATGCCTCAGCAGGCGGGCTGCCCGGGGAAATCGCAACCCCACGCGGACCGGCTGCCGGAAAGATTGCGGTTTCGGCGGAGGGCCGTTCACGGCTGTTTCTCGGCTCGCGTCAGCTCCGGCCATGCCTGCGCCGGACAAGTTGTTATTCGCGGAAGCCCGGCTTTACCGATACCCGCTTGCGTCCTTTGGCGCGCCGGCGCGCCAGGACCGCCCGCCCGCTCTTGGTCTTCATCCGTTGACGAAAGCCGTGCGTCTTCGAGCGGCGGCGACGGTTGGGCTGGAACGTACGCTTGGGCATGGAAAAAGTTAGCTGCTCCTTGCTGCTGAATAAGCCAATGGTAAGAAAAAAGTATAAATGATGCTTGCCGCTGGCGGCAATTCACCCCGGCTCGCCATACTCGCGCTCACCCTCTACGATTCTGCCGGTCCCCCGGGCTGCACATCGCGTGTGGCAACGAGCGCACTCCCCCTGCTCCTCTGCGGCACGATACTCATCGCGAGTGGGGCCACTCTTCTCTGCACCGCGTTTGCGACATTACCAACTAATGACTTGACAGAATTTTTCTGCGCGTTACAACTCACGCCAGTGAAAAAAATTCTCCGCGAAGATTTCCACACGCAAAAAATTTTTCGTGCTAGTATGCCGAGCAGTTGCTGCGTCTCGGCTATTTCATTCGTTGACCCTGCTCCCGCTTCGGCGGCGGGCGTTTGGTTCCACCTGATCACCATCCGGGTCCGCTGTAGCGGCCCATCTATGGTTGGCTAATGTCTGTTACTGGTACTGCTATTGCTCCCAATCCCTGGGTTCGCATCCTTGACGCGCTGGAAAAGAAGATTAACCGGCACTCATACGATACCTGGCTGAAGCCCACCCGCTACAGCCATGCCAGCGGCAAGGTGATTTATGTCCGTGTTCCCACGCCCGAGTTCCGCCACATCGAGGAGAAATACGCTGACCTGATTCAGGAAGCGCTCGACAACCTCAACTTGGAATTCCAGGACGTCAAATTTGTAACCCCGGAAGACGATCCCGCGGCCACTCCGGTTCGCCATGACGGCGGCCTCTCTGCGGCCACCGCCGCCGCGCAATCTCATCCCTCGCCCGCCCCGGTCCACCAGGCGCGCTTTGATTGGGATGGAGCCGCCCAGCTCAACCCGCGCTACACCTTCGAGGCCTTTGTCATCGGTGCCGGCAACCAGTTTGCCCACGCCGCCTCGCTGGCGGTAGCCGAGCGGCCCTCCAAGGCCTATAACCCCCTCTTCCTCTACGGCGGAGTCGGTATGGGCAAGACTCATCTCATGCAGGCCATTGGCCATGAGATCAAACGCCGCCAGCCACAAATGGCTATCTGCTACCTCTCGAGTGAGAAGTTCACCAACGAGATGATTAACTCCTTGCGCTATGACAAGATGACCAGCTTCCGCGATAAGTTCCGCAACGTGGACGTGCTGCTCATTGACGATATCCAGTTCCTGGCCCAGAAGGAACGCACCCAGGAGGAGTTCTTCCATACCTTCAACGCGCTGCACGAGTCCATGAAGCAGATCGTGATCGCCAGCGACCGGCCGCCCAAGGAACTGGCTGAGATTGAGGACCGGCTGCGCAGCCGCTTCGAGTGGGGCCTGATTGCCGATATCCAACCCCCCGATCTGGAGACTAAGGTAGCCATCCTGCAGAAGAAAGCCGAGCAGGAGCGGGTCACGCTGCCCACTGATGTCGCTCTCTACATCGCCTCCAACATCCGCTCCAACGTGCGCGAGTTGGAAGGCGCGCTTATCCGGCTGATTGCCCACTCTTCCCTGATCGGCGCCGAGATCACCCTGCCCTATACCCAGCAGGTGCTTAAGAACTTCATTGACTCGCAGGCCCGCAAGGTCACCATCGAAGCCATCCAGAAGTCAGTAGCCGAGCAGTTCGGCCTCAAGCTGGTCGAGATCAAGGCCAAAAACAACTCCCGCGCCATTGTCTACCCGCGGCAGATTGCCATGTACCTGGCCAAGCAGCTTACCGAGGCCTCCCTGCCGGAGATAGGGCGCCAGTTTGGCGGCAAGCACCACACCACGGTGCTGCACTCCGTGGAGAAGATTGACGAGAGCCGCAAGAGCGACAAGGATTTGAACAGGCTGCTTAACAAACTCACGGAGACTTTGGGCGGATGAATCGCGGCTCCGCCCTCCTTTTCCACCCTGCGGCCCAGTCTTCCTCCAGCCCCGCTGTGCGCCGCCTGTGGAATGTGTGTAACAGACGGCCGGATTTACCCCCGGCCACCCCGCTTTCCCTGTCCAGCCACAGCCGGGAGCGCTTATGAACAGCGGGATTTTGGCCAGAATGGTGGCTCCCCTGGCGGTTGGGGCCCCAATTTCCACTTTTCCGGCCTGCCTACTGTTACTGCTGGTTTTATAGGTTTTTCTTTTGATATAAGGGAAGTACTAATCTCGGGCTGCGGGCCCGGCTTTCAGGGTGGTCAATATGCCGGCAGAGGCGATGGTCGCTACAGGAACGTCCACCATGGAAATCACCGTCAGCAGGTCTGAACTGCTGCGCGAACTGACCGCGACTCAGGGCGTGGTCGAACGCAAGACGACGATTCCTATTCTTTCCAATTTTTTATTCGAAGCCGCCGGCGACAAGCTCTCTATCACCGCCACCGACTTGGACCTGAGCCTGCGCACTTCCTGCGCCGCCAAGGTGAAAAAGGAAGGAGCCTGCACCATTCCCGGGCGCAAGCTTTACGACTACGTGAAGCTGCTGCCCGACGTGGATATTTCCGTCAAGCTGCTGGAGAACCACTGGGTCAACATCCGCGCCGGCCGCTCCAATACCAAGATGGTGGGCATGGCGCGCTCCAATTTCCCCAGCCTGCCCGCTTTCCCCGGCGCCGGAATTGTGAAGATCCCGGCCGCGGTGCTGCGCACCCTGATCAGCAAGACCATCTTCGCCATCTCCAATGAAGAGTCGCGATACACGCTGAATGGCGCGCTCATGGTGCTGAAGCCGGAATCCATCGTCATGGTGGCTACCGACGGCCATCGCCTGGCCCACATTGAGGCCCAGGAAAAATTTGGCGCTAACGACATGCGCACCCTGATTCCCAAGAAGGCCATGTCGGAGCTGCACTCTTTGCTGCAGAACACGGACGTGGACGAGGTGGAGTTCGCCAAGGATGAGTCCACCCTCTTCTTCCGCATCGGCCAGCGCCTGCTCACCTCCCGCCAGCTTACCGGCCAGTTCCCCAACTACGAGGCGGTTCTGCCCAAGGACAACAACAAGAGCGTGCTGGTGCGCTGCGACGACCTGAATGGCGCCATCCAGCGCGTGGCCCAGTTCGCCGATGAGCGCTCCGGCGCCATCCGCATGCGCCTGGAGAAGAACGAGCTGAAGATCTCATCTTCCTCCACCGAGGCTGGCGAGTCGGAAGATTCGCTGGATACCGGTTACACCGGCGACGCCCTCACCATCGGCTTCAATTCCGCCTATCTGCTCGATTTCCTGAAGGCCGCCGATACTGAGGAAGTGCGACTGGAGTTCAAAGACCCGCAGTCCGCCGGCCAGCTACGCCCCGAAGGCGCCGAGGACTACAAGTACCGCTACATCGTAATGCCCATGCGCATCTGAGGCGTGGCCGTCCTCGGCAGCCCCGCTGTCATCTTCAGCGCAGCAAGCCGGTTCGCTTGCCACCCGCCCCGCGAAATCGGCGGACTCCTATCCTGCCAGGATCATGCTCCTCGGAATTTTTCTCAAATGTGTATTGTCCGTCGCGGCGCTTTCGTCATTTGCGCCCGGATTTTCACATCCCCTGAAGGCCGCTAGCGCGCGGCTATGTTTTCCATCGTGCGGCAACCCCACCAAATTCGCGGGTAAACGGCCATTCCCCCCGGCTGTTTGCGACTCACTGCACTCTTTTCCGGCATCCCGCTGTGTACGCCCTGCACTCGCCTGAAAACACGTGCCATAAAAGTTTTGCTTTGTGATTGACCTTAAATACAGGAGGAGTAAAACAGACTCGTTCTTCGGCAGTTCTTGAGTTTGCCCGGTTGGCGCGGAGTCCGGGGCTCAAGCTGGATCACCGGAGCGGTCGCAAGGCTGGTTCGGAGGGTTAGCGAGGGTCTGATAGCGAAGCGCTGGTTGAGACGAACGGGAGCTTGCTGAAAGCAAAATGGAGTCCCGAGGCGTTGGCCGGTTTTCCCGGTTGGCAGTGAGCCCGGAGCCCAAGCGAACAATCGCCCGCAGTTGCCCGCAATGGTACCGCGAGTGCAGGTTGGCAAGGGTCTAACGCGAGCTACTGGCTGAGGAGAATAGGTTCCAACATCACCTCGGGATTCTTTTCTTGTCTACAGCCACCACAGAGTCGCCGCGCAGCCACCCGCAACTGCGGCGCCTTGCGGTTTGCCCGGCTTTATGAACACCCCCTTGGCGCGGTGTAGGCAACGATCCTGGATTCGGGCGCTTTATCTCCATATTGCGGCGCGAGTGGCGGCAGTATGCAGAAGCAGTTTGGCGCCGCTGCCGCCGGCGTCAGCGCCTGATCTGTTTCACCGCAGCTCACGGGAAAAAATTGATTGTCGATAGTGACGAGCGCACGCTTGCCTTCCTGCCATGAAGGGCCCTCTGCAACCGCCTCCACCGGCCAAAATGCTGACCGCTAATTGCTAATTGCTGCCCGTCACAATGGTATATTCCCGTGCTTCCTGGGCGGGTTCTTGTCGCGCTTGGTGTCCAGCATCTCCAGCGCCTGGATTAGTTTTTTGCGGGTATCGCGCGGGCGGATGACCGCGTCCACAAACCCGCGTTCCGCGGCCACGTACGGATTGGCGAAGCGGTCGCGGAACTCCTCGATCTTCTCCTGCCGCATCT
>DATGGJ010000125.1:0-2969 GCA_035308585.1 Terriglobales bacterium | reverse complement strand
GAGCAGCGACAACTCCAGGCCGCCGATGCTGGTGGGCTCGCCGGCACAGTAAACGCCGGGCACTGTAGTCTCCTGAAGATCATTTACACGGACTGTGCCATGTTCTAGCGTGCAACCCAAAAGCGCGGCCAGTTCGGTGTTGGGCACAAGGTGAAAGCCGCAGGCCAGGTAATCGCAGGGCAGGCTCCAGGTTTTGGCGCCCCGGCGCAGGGTGATGCGTTCCAACTTGTTTTCGCCATCAGCGGCAACCGGCCAGCAACTGGTGAGATAAGGGGTACCGGCGAGCTGACGGCGGAGTGAGAGCGCTTCTCTCAACTTGGAAGGTTGCGCGGCAAGCCCGAGAGCGAACTGAAGCAGGCGGCGCCGGGAAACCTGCTCGGCGATGAGGAGAACGTCCGCACCGTAGCTCTTGAGATGTGCGGCGACGGCGAGCAGGAGTGGGCCGGTGCCGGCCACCACCACTTTGCGGCCGCGCACGTCCAGCCCCGACTTGGCCAGCGCCTGGAGACCGCCCGCGCCCATGACGTTGGGCAGGGTCCAGCCGGGAAATGGAAGAAAGCGCTCACGGGCGCCGGTGGCGAGAATCAGTTTTTGGAAGGCAAGCTCGAAGACCGCGGTTTCGCTTTCGGCGACCAGGGTGCGGGCATCTGCCTGAGCGAAGACGCGCATGCCGACAAGATGCTGCACGGGAGAGTTCTGCAGACGGCGGCACCAGTGGGCGGCTTCTCTGGTGCTGAGGGAGAATTGCTGGGCGCGCCAGATCTGGCCACCGAGGGCGGGATTGTCGTCGGCAACGGCGACGCGCAGGCTGGCTTCGGCAGCGCAACAGGCGGCGGCGATTCCGGCGGGGCCTCCGCCCACCACCAGCACATCGAATTGGCGGCGGTCAGTCACCCAGGGTGACCTCCATGCCTTCGCGGCAGAGCAACTGGCAACTGCGCACGTGCTGCCGGCCATCCACCGCAACGCAGCACTCGAAACAGATACCCATTCCGCAGAGCGGACCGCGCGCTTCTCCAGAAACGGAACGGCGAAAACCCGGGTGGCCAGCCAGCAGAACCGCGGCAGCAACGGTGGAGCCGCGAGGCACGCGCACCGGTACGCCGTTGATGGTCAGCTGGACGGACTCAGGCATGGGCGGTTTCAATCACGCGGTGGGGCAGATAGGGCTCCACGGGAATGGCGGGAGCGCGCCCGAGAATCAGGTCGAGCAGCAGGCGGGCGGTGGCGAGTGAGGTGGTGATGCCCAGGCCCTCGTGGCCGGTGGCAAGATAAAGACGCTCGCGCCCGGGACACTTTCCGATGACCGGCAGCTTGTCAGCAGTGGCGGCGCGAAAGCCGGTCCAGGCGCGAATGGCGGACATGCGCGACAACTCCGGCAGGTACTGGCAGGCGCGGGCCAGCATGCCGGCGATGATGTGGTTGTCCACGGCCGTGTTTTCCACGCCAAACTGGCGGGAGGAGCCGATGAGCAGCTGCCCGGTGAGGCGCGGCTGCACGTTGAAGGCGAAGGACTCAGCGGTGAGGGTGTGCGCGCTCTTCAAGTAGCCGAGTTCCACCAACTGGTGGCGGACGAAACCGGGATAGCGGTCGGTGATGACGAGCTGGCCTTTGCGAGGGCGCATTTCCAGGCCGGGCGTAAGCTGGGGCGCCCAGGTGCCGGCGGCATTAATGACCGCTCCGGCGTGGAGGCTGCCGCTGTTCTGAAGGACAAGGCCGTCGTCGCGCACCTCGATCACTTTATCCAGATAGAGGTCACAGGAACGAGCCTGGGCCTGGCGCAGCAGGAAGCGGGCGGCACAGGGAGCGTAGATGACCAGGTCTTCAGGAACGAGCAAGGCGCCGACCAGTCCGGGACGGAGGTGAGGCTCGGCCTCGTACAAGGCGTGCGGGTCAAGGATTTGGGTGGGGACGGCGCGCGCGCCATAGTATTGCTGCTTGCGGCGTACTTCCTGCATTTCCTGATCGTCGGCGGCAATCCAGATGGTGCCACAGGGCATATATTCGACGTCGGGCGGCAGTTCGGGGGCGAGTTCGCGCCAGAGCTGCTGGGAGTAGCGGGTGAGGGCAAACTGCGGTTCGGAATCGTCCATGACGACGATGTGGCCCATGCCGGCGGAGGTGGCGCCGCCCAGGCCGGCCTCAACCACGGCGATGCGCAGGCCTGCGCAGGCAAATTCGCGGGCGCAAGCGGCGCCGATGATGCCGGCGCCGATGATGGCCACGTCGTAATTCTTCGCGGGAGAGCTCATGTTTCCCCGCCCGACCCAGGCCGGGTTTTGCCCCCGGATCATTGTGCCGCCCCTTCGGGGCTCGTTTATTTGCCGCTTTGTTTCCCAGGGTTTCCGTCCTGGGCCTTACGGTTACGCCGCGGAAGGGGCTGCAAAGGCGCAAAGTCCCTCGACTCGCGCTCCCCTTCGCATCCGCTCGGTCGCGCTCGCTCGGGACGAGAGAGAGGAGTGTTCATTGCTGCCTGGTCACCTCCTGCTTGACCTTGCCGGTGGCGGCGGGGGCGCTGACTTCCACGGCCGGAGCGGCGCCGGGAAGCGGCATGACGCCATGCTCCAGCAGGGCGCGGTTGAAGGCGGGGACGCTCTTGTCCATAAGGGCGGCGTACTCGACCTTCACACCCGCCAGGTCTTTTTCGATGTCCTGGAGCAGGGCGTATTCCGTGTCGGTGGGCGGGAAGTCGGTGCCGCCGGCGACGTCGCCGGCGCCGGGCCCGATTTCAGCATTCAGCCAAAGCAGGTTGTAGTAGATCTGGTAAGGCTCGACAAAATACTTGTCGTCGCTCGCGGTGAGGGACTTGGATACCAGCTTGTACTCCACGGCTTCCATCTCTCGGCCCGTCTTCTCCGCGCTCTGAAGAAGTTCGGGACTGCCCTTTTCGGCGCGCAACATGCCGGTGACATCGTTCAATTGCTTGCGCATCCATTCCAGGCGGTTGACCATGTCGGCGACCTCGCTGA
>DATGGJ010000124.1:0-5413 GCA_035308585.1 Terriglobales bacterium | reverse complement strand
GTTCATGCGCAAACTGGCAATCTGCATTTTGGTGCTCAGTGAGTTAATTCTGGCTGGTGGTTTGGATGCCCAAAGCAATTCTTCGGCGCCCGAATCGGATACGGTTTCCTGCAATTTTGCCGATGGCAAACAGGTCACGGTGCGCTATAACAGCATTCCCTTTAAGAAGGGGGAAAGACTGCGGGATAACAAAATCTGGATCCCGGGGGGCTCGGCAATAGTTCTGTTCTCCGGCGCCGACCTGAAGTTTGCGGGCAAGGAAATCCCCACCGGCGCCTACACCATGTACCTGATTCCCGGCAAAAAGACCTGGACCCTGATCGTGAGCAAGAATGAAAAACCGGAGAGCGCCTACGAATCGCAGCAGGACCTGGTGCGGGGAGAAATGGATCTGGGCCAATTGAGCCAGCCTAACGAGAAACTCACTCTCTATTTTGGCCAAACGGGGCCCAAGCAGTGTGCCTTGCGCGTGTACTACGGAAATACCGGCGCGTTCACGGAATTTGACGAGCTGTAAGCGTCCTGCTCCTCACGCCTGGTCGAAACCGGGGGACAGCGGTTGCGGCGTGCGCCGGCGCAGGCGCCGGCCCCACAGTTGCACTCGATCCATATACAGGTACACCACCGGAGTAGTAAACAGGGTAAGCGCCTGGCTTACCATTAAACCGCCCACGATGGTGATGCCCAGCGGACGGTGGAGTTCAGAGCCGGTGCCCTGGTCCAATGCCAGGGGCAGAGCTCCCAGCATGGCCGCCATGGTGGTCATCATGATAGGGCGAAAGCGCAGCATGCAGGCTTCGTAAATCGCCTCCACCGGCGATTTGCCTTCGCCGCGTTCGGTTTCCAGCGCGAAGTCAATCATCATGATGGCGTTCTTCTTCACGATTCCGATCAGCAGGATGATTCCAATCAGCCCGATGACATCCAGGTTGTTGCGGGTGAGCAGCAGCGCCAGCAGCGCGCCCACTCCGGCGGAGGGAAGGGTGGAAAGAATGGTGATGGGATGAATGAAACTCTCATACAGCACCCCGAGCACAATGTAAACGGTGACCAGCGCAAGTAGGATCAGAATGGGCTCGGTGGAGAGGGAAGTCATGAAGGCGGCCGCCGTACCCTGGAAGCTGGCGTTAATAGCCGCGGGAAAGCCAATGCTGCGCTCTGCGTTCTCGATGGCATCGGTGGCCTGGCTGAGCGAGATTCCGGGAGCCAGGTTGAAAGAGAGCGTGACCGAGGGAAACTGGCCCTGGTGGTTCACCGCCAGGGGAGTATTAGAGGGTTCGAAGCGGGTGAAAGAGGATAAGGGAACCTCCGTTCCCGAAGAAGAACGAACGTAGATGTTCTGCAGGGCTTCCGGACTACGCTGAAAGCGGCGCTCTACTTCCATGACCACGTGGTACTGGTTAAGCTCCTCGTACATGGTGGAGACCTGGCGCTGGCCGAAGGCGTCATAGAGGGCGTTGTCCACATCCTGGGCGGCGACGCCCAGGCGGGCGGCCGTGTCGCGGTCAATCACCACGTGCGCTTCCAGACCGTGGTCCTGCTGATCGCTGTTGACGTCGCGCAGTTGAGGCAGGGTGCGCAATTTTGCCAGAAGCCGGGGCGCCCAGTTGTTAAGCTGCTGCAGGTCCTGGCCCTGCAGGGTGTATTGGAATTGGGCGGCGCTTGGCCTTCCGCCGATGGTCAGATCCTGCGCCGATTGCAGGTACAAAGTGGCTCCCGGGATGCCGGCCAATTTGCGGCGCAGGCGGCCAATCACCTGGTCAGCGCTCACTTTGCGTTCCGACAATGGTTTCAGAGTGATGAAGCCGCCGCCGGTGTTGGTGCCCCGCCCGCCCGCAAACGCGGTGACCGATTCAACCGCCGGGTCCTGCTGGATAATCTTTACGAACTGGTCCATTTTCTGGGCCATGGCGGAAAAGGAAATGTCCTGCGCGGCCTGCAGCATTCCTGCCAGGCGTCCGGTATCCTGCTGCGGGAAAAAGCCCTTGGGGACGATGACGTAGAGGTAGATGCTGAAGCAGGCGGTGGCCACGGTAACCAGTAATGTGAGCGGTTGATGGCGCAGCACCCAGCGCAAAGCGCCGCGGTAGAAAGCGAGAAGGCCGTCAAACAGTGATTCGCCGATGCGGTACACGCGTCCGTGATGTTCCTGCTCCAGGGGCCGCAGGAACTTGGCGCACATGGTCGGAGTGGTGGTAAGGGAAACCAGCAGCGACACCCCGATAGCCACGCTGAGCGTGACCGCAAATTCGCGGAAGAGGCGGCCAACGATGCCGCCCATCAGCAGAATAGGAATGAATACCGCAACCAGCGAGGTGCTCATGGAGAGCACCGTAAATCCGATTTCGCGGGCGCCGCGAAAAGCCGCCTGCACCGGTCCCATGCCCACTTCCAGGTAGCGAGTGATGTTTTCCAGCACCACAATAGCGTCATCCACAACGAATCCTGTGGAGATGGCCAGAGCCATGAGCGAAAGATTGTCCAGGCTGTAGCCCAGAACGTACATCACCGCGAAGGTGCCCACCAGGGAGAGCGGCACGGCCACACTGGGGATTACAGTGGCCCGCGGGCTGCGCAAAAAGGCAAACACCACCAAGATTACCAGGATAATGGAGATAAGCAGCGTCAGTTCGATGTCGTGAACCGAAGCGCGCACGGTGGTGGTGCGATCGAGCGCTATGTGGACATCAATGCCGCGGGGTATCGAAGCCTTCAGTTCGGGCAGCAGGGCGCGGACCCGGTCCACGGTGTCAATAATGTTGGCGCCGGGCTGGCGGAAGACCACCGCAATCACGCCATCTTTCCCGTTGGACTTGCCATAATGGTGCACGTCCTCAACCGAATCCTGGACATCGGCCACGTCGCTGAGGCGCACCGCGCCCCCATTTTGATAGGCGACGATAAGAGGCTGGTACTGCGCGGCCCGGAAAAGCTGGTCGGTATCGTGCACCATCCAGGAACTGTTGCTATCTGATAAATGGCCCTTAGGCCGATTTGCGTTGGCCGAACCGAGCACGGCTCGAACCTGGTCAATGCCAACGCCCAGCTTGTTGAGGATGGTGGGGTTCACGTCCACTCGAACCGCGGGGCGAGCGCCGCCCCAAATAAAGACTTGTCCCACCCCCTGCACCTGGGAGAGCTTCTGCGCCAGGATAGAATCGGCAGCATCGTAGATGCGGGGGGAAGGGATAGTGTCAGAGGTGAGCGCCAGGATCAGAATGGGCGCATCAGCCGGGTTCACTTTCCAGAACTGAGGATTTTGCGGCAGGTTCGAAGGCAGTTGCCCGCGGGCAGCGTTGATGGCAGCCTGTACGTCGCGGGCGGCGGCATCAATATTGCGGTTCAGATCAAACTGCAGAACGATGGTAGTGGAACCCGTGCCGCTGCTGGAAGTCATCTGGTT
The DNA here is from genome assembly GCA_035308585.1 of Terriglobales bacterium. Lineage (GTDB taxonomy): Bacteria > Acidobacteriota > Terriglobia > Terriglobales > Acidobacteriaceae > JAICWP01. The sequence continues at coordinate 2,010 of DATGGJ010000124.1, read as the reverse complement.
GATGCCGGCGATGCGGCCAAACTGGCGTTCCAGGGGAGTGGCGACGGCGGAAGCCATGGTCGCCGGACTGGCTCCAGGAAGGCCGGCGTTAACCTGGATTACGGGAAACTCCACCTGCGGCAACGGAGCCACGGGCAGAAACTGGAAGGCGAGCGCGCCCGCAATCAACACCGCGGCCGCCAGCAACGAGGTGCCGATGGGCCGCTTGATGAATGGGGCGGAAATATTCATGCTTCAGTCGGCCGCCGCCGTCTCCTCCGCCGGTTCTTCGATGGGATTGCCGATGCGCAGGTGGGCAAAGCGCCGCGCCAGCCGGTCAAACCACAGGTAAACCACCGGCGTGGTGTAAAGGGTAAGCAACTGGCTGAGCAGCAGGCCGCCCACAATCGTGATGCCCAGCGGCCGGCGCAGTTCCGAGCCGGTGCCGGTTCCCAGCGCCAGCGGCAAGCCGCCCAGCAGCGCCGCCATGGTGGTCATCATGATGGGACGGAAGCGGAGCAGGCAGGCCTGAAAAATGGCTTCCTCCGGCGGCTTGCCTTCGCCGCGCTCCGCTTCCAGGGCGAAGTCAATCATCATGATGGCATTCTTTTTCACGATGCCGATCAGCAGGATGATTCCAATCAGCGATACGACATTCAGGTCATTACCGGTCAACAACAGCGCCACAATGGCGCCCACACCCGCCGAGGGCAGCGTGGAAAGAATCGTAATGGGATGGATATAGCTCTCGTAGAGGACGCCCAGCACAATGTACACCGTAACCACCGCGGCCAGAATGAGCCACGGCTCGGTGGAGAGCGAGTTGCGGAATGCCGCCGCCGTTCCCTGGAAGCTGGCGTGAATGCTGGCCGGAATGCCGATCGCGCGCTCCGCGTCCTCAATGGCGCGGGTGGCGTCGCCCAGAGAAGCGCGGGGAGCCAGGTTGAAGGACAGGGTCACCACTGGAAACTGCCCCTGGTGATTGATGGCCAGGGGCGAATTGGCGGGATAGAAGCGGGTGAAGGCGGCCAATGGCACCTGCGTTCCGTTGCTGGAACGGACATAAATGCTCTTCAGGGAATCAGGGCTCTCCCGGAATTGCGGTTGCACCTCCAGCACCACATGGTACTGGTTGAGCTGGGTGAACATGGTCGAGACCTGGCGCTGGCCGAAGGCGTCGTAAAGCGTGTCATCAATGGTTTGGGGAAGGATGCCTAGGCGGCCGGCGGTGTCGCGGTCAATCACCAACTGTGCCTGCAGGCCGCCGCTCTGCTGGTCGCTGGCCACATCGCGCAATTGCGGCAGCTGGCGCATTTGCTGGAGCAATTTGGGAGCCCACACCGCCAGTTCGCTGGGATCCGTGTCCTCCACTGAATATTGGTATTGTGTGCGGCTGACACGGTCTTCCACCGTCAGGTCCTGTACCGGCTGCATGTAAAGCGTGATGCCGGAAACCTGCGCCAACTCCGGCGTAAGGCGGCGAATGATCTCAGACGCGCTGGCCGTTCGCTGGTCGTGGGGTTTCAGATTAATCTGGATGCGCCCGCTGTTGGGCGTGGCGTCGATGCCGTCCACTCCAATGAATGAGGAGATGCTTTGTACATCGGGATCTTTCAGGATGATGCGCGTGAGCGCCTGCTGCCGCTCCGCCATGGCGGAGAAGGATACGGTCTGCGGCGCTTCCGAGACGCCCAGGATTACGCCCGTGTCTTGCACCGGGAAGAAGCCTTTGGGCACCACCACATAAAGCCATAAGGTGAGCACCAGCGTGCCGCCGGTTACCAGCAGGGTTGCGGTTTGGTGGCGCAGCACCCAGGTCAGGGTACGGCCGTAAAAACGGATCACGCGGTCGTAGAAGTTTTCCGAAGTACGGTAGAAGCGGGTATGCCGTACATCTTTCGTGGGCCGCAGCAACTTGGCGCACATCATGGGCGTCAGCGTCAGCGAGACCACGGCGGAGACGAGGATAGTAACTGCCAGGGTGATGGCGAATTCGCGGAACAGCCGGCCGACAATATCCCCCATGAAGAG
>DATGGJ010000123.1:0-3750 GCA_035308585.1 Terriglobales bacterium | reverse complement strand
TCATGAATGGCCCGGGCAATCAGTTCCTTGCCGGTCCCGGTTTCGCCCAGGATCAGCACGGTGGCGCTGGTGGGGGCGACCGTTTCCACCTGCTGCAGCACGGTCTGCAAGGCGCGGCTTTCACCTACGATTTCCTCGAAGTTGTACGCGGAGTGGATTTCCTCCTGCAAGTAGAGTTTTTCCCGGGCCAGCTTGTCCTTGAGCTGGGCAATTTCCCGGTAAGCGAGCGCGTTCTCCAGCGCGATGGCCACCTGGCTGGCCACCTGCGCCAGCAGGCTTACATCTTCGGCGCCGAAGGCGTGCTCGTGCAAACTGGCCAGGCTCAAAGTACCCAGAACGGCGTTGCGCGTGATCAGAGGCAGCCAGCAGGCGCAGCGCACGCCTTCGGAGACCATGCGGGTGGTGATCTCCGCCGGGTATTGTTGAGTGCTGAGCGGGTCCGCCAATAGCGGCTGCCGCTGAGCCAGCGCCCAGCCTCCCGGCGAGTCGGCTAGCGGAAACACCAGTTCTCGATGTACCAGCCCCTTGCCTTCGGGGAAAACCAGGGCATGGAGCCGCAGCAGGGAGCCATCAGGCTCCAGCAAGGCCAGACCGGCGTAGTCATGTGCTATCACCTTGCGCAAGCACTCGGAAATGGCGGGAAACAGATCGCGAATTTCGCGGTTGGAGACCAGGACGTTATTGACCTCGAGCAGAAGGCGCAGACGATCGCGCTCGCTGACCACCTGCTGCTGGTAAGCCAGGGATTGCTGACGCTGGGCAACGTTATCTACTGCCAGCGCCACCTGCTCCGCCACCCGCTGCAGGAATTCCAGATCGGCGTTGCCGTAGGCATTTTCCTCGCGGCTGGCCATAGCCAGAGCTCCCAGGCGGCGCTCCGCCACGGTCATGGGCAGGACACAGCAGGATTGAAAGCCGGACTCCCGCAGTATCTTCAAAACCGGGCCGAAATGCGGCTCTTGGCTCAGGTGAGCAATGACCAGCGGCTCTCCTGTCCGCCAAACGCGCCCGGATGCGGATTCTTCGATGCTCATGGTTTCCGGCAGCGACAGTTCTTGACCGAAGGTTTCGGCGTGAGCCAGGCGCATCACATGGGCGGCCGGGTCATGTAGAACAAAACTGACGGAATCAAAGCGGACAATCTTCTGCAGGCGGGACGCCAAATCGTGCAGCAACTGGTCAAGGTCATGATGCAGGGCCACGGAGTCGGTCACTTCCAGCAGCGCTCGGTAGCGCTGCTCAGCGGAAGCACCCGTCGCGGGCTGGGGAATTTCTGACATCTGACTGCTTCCTGCAAAACTCCGGACAACTACAAATTATGATAACGAGTGATAGCACCAACACTCGTTAACTAGTGATAACACCATTCCCGCAGGTTGCAAAGAGGCCCAGGGCAATTTCGGCTGGCCGGACAATTGTAAAGGAACGCGCGCGCCACCCCTTAGCACCTTGCGCAGACAGTTGCTGCGGGCGCCCACCCCAGTTTAGGCAGAGTGGAGCAGTGCGGCTGATTTACGTTTACTGCGAAGCGGAGCCAAACTGCGCAATTCCTACTTTGACGACCGTACGGTGGGGCTCGCCGGCCGGGGAGGGCTTCTCTTTTCCCGGCTTGGCGGGAGCAACCGGCACCACTTCGGTCCAAATGCCATAGACTCGTTTTTCCCAGGCGGCGATGCCCAGGTAATCGCCGATGAACTGGCGATTGCCGGCGAAAGACTCCTGCGCCCAGGAGTAATTAGCGAACGATTTGCCGCCGTCGGTGGAGCGAGCCAGCGTCACTTTCGTTTTCACGTTCTGCGCGTCCTCGCGGCGATCGTAGAAAATGACGTTGGCAGCTCCGGTTGGCGGATCCACCGCCAGCCACTGGAAGAACTGGTCCGCGCCGTCGTGGACGGAATCCGAGTTCACCCGCACCGCGGGGCTCCAGGTGCGCCCGCGGTCGCGCGAAGTGGAGCAGAAAACATCCACATCGCCGTTGCGGTAGTCGCTCCAGGTGACATACAGCACGCCATTGTTGCCGCGCGGGTCAATTCCAATTTCCGGAAAGCCGTTGGAGCGGGAAACGTCCTCCACGTCGAAATAGGAAGGAGCAGTGTCCAGAATTTTGCGGCTGGGAGAGAAGCTGCGCCCGCCGTCGCGGGAGACCGCGAGGACGATGCTGTCGCCATCGGCCCACACTACATACAGGGCTCCGTCCGCCCCCACCCCGCCGGTGAAGCCTTCCACGGCGCCGTTGTCGTCGCGGGGCAGCCCTTCGTGGGTGCTGATCTCGATGGGCGCAGACCAGGTCTTGCCTCCGTCCGTTGAGCGGGAGAACAGGATCACTGACTTGGTCAGCGTGAACTGGGTCCAGCCTACATAGAGGTTGCCGGAGTAGGGGCTATTGCTATTGTCGGCCACGATGTAAGGCTTGTCTTCGAAGGGGATGCCAGGCGTGGTGGCGTGTTGGATGACCGGGATGGCGTTTTCCTCCCAAGTCTGGCCGCCATCTAGAGAGCGTTTGATGAAAATTCCGTTGCGGGTGGCGTTGTGCCCCCAGTAGTTGGCGGTGCCCAGCTTGTCGAAAGCGATGTAGCACAGGATAGCGTGGCCGTGGGCATCGTAGGTGACGGAAACGTCGCCCGAGATTTTGTAATCCTTGGGGGCTACGGCGGCCGCCTGGGTCCAGCTTTCACCCGCATTTTCGGACCAGGCGATGTGCGCGGGCACCTGGAAGGCGGCCACCACCTGCCGCGGGTTGCGCGGATTCACCGCGATGGAGGGCTCGTTGAAGTAGCCGGGCTCAGGAGTGAGAGTGATGAGGCGCGCGCCCGGAGCCGGTCCTAGCTGTTGCGCGGCGGCCAAGACGGAAGATACGAAGAGCAGAGCGGTGGCGGAGCGTAAAATGCGAAGGGCCATGCGCGGTGATTATATGCGCTGGACCGGCACGGATTTGTAATTTAGCAATTTGTAATGCGTAATTTGCATTGCTGGGGACCAAGTAAATTAGAAATTACAAATTACGAAATTACAAATCGGGAGGATTCATGGCCAGCACCGGGATGCCGGTATCCACAGTGATTGACCACCGCATGGTGTCAACCGCCTTTGAACTGGAAGGCTACCGCATCGTGCGCAACCTGGGAGTGGTGCGCGGCATTACCGTGCGCTCCCGTTCTGTCCTGGGAACAATTGGCGCCAGCCTGCAGACGCTGGTCGGCGGCAACATTACTTTGCTGACCAAGCTTTGCGAGAAAACCCGCGAAGAGTCCTTCGACCTCATGCTGGAGCACGCTGCACAACTCGGCGCCAACGCGGTAGTGGGCGCGCGTTACGACGCGACTGAGATTATGCAGGGCGTCACCGAAGTGCTGGCCTACGGCACCGCGGTAGTGGTGGAAAAAGTGCATTCGTAAAGGCGGGAGCCAGATATGAATCTCACGAACCACCAATTTCGCCTCGCCGCCCGCCCGACGGGCATGCCCAAACGCACTGATTGGAACTACACCGAAGAGCCGGTGCGCGAGCCCGCGAACGGCGAGTTCCTGGTCAAGGTGCTGCAAATTTCCCTCGATCCGGCCATGCGGGTTTGGATCAACGCGGTGCGCTCGTATATGCCACCGGTCGGCATCGGGGAGGTCATGCGGGCGCTGGCGGCCGGACTCGTCATCGAATCGAAAAACACGAATTTCGCCGCCGGCGATCACGTGTATGGCGCGTTGGGGGTGCAGGAATATGCCATTTCGAACGGACAGGGCGTGAACAAGGTAG
>DATGGJ010000122.1:0-2190 GCA_035308585.1 Terriglobales bacterium | reverse complement strand
CTCCCCCAGAACTGCCAAACTACGAGATGGATAGTAAAGCGAGGGCAGATGGCTGTAAACGTAACTGAAGTAACCTGATACAGGTCGCCGCGCCTACGGTTTTCCAAATTCGAGACAATCTCCCGCAGAGATGGCTTGCAGTGTTGCGTTTCTCCGCACTTTTCCCCATTCACGGCAACGGCCTGATTCTGCAAGAGATCTGTAATCATCCTCGGCCGCAGGTACTGCCAGGTTACCGTGGTCATCTATCGTCGCCGACCCGATGCCTCTAACATGTGCTGGTAACAGCCGGGCGACACTTCCGGTACCGCATCCGAGTTCCTCTCAGGATCCTGCATTCCGGCGGCTGTTGGCAGGTTAACTCATGGGCGCCAAATTACTTGATGCCATCACCAGCCGCCTGTGCTCGCACCAGTTTGCCTGGCCGCGACGCAGGCCGGACGGCCGCTACTACCAGGTATGCGTGCTGTGCGGCGCGGAATACATGTACGACTGGAACTCCATGACCCGCACCGGGCGCATTCAGCCCCTGAGCACTGGCCAGGCGCCGGCGCAAGCCGGGCATCGCTCGCGGCGCCGCTCCAACTGGGTGCCGCGCGCCCGCCGCCTGCGCGCCGATCTGCCCCTGGAGTACCGCCAGGCGGGCAGCGAGAAGTGGCATATTGGCACCGTCGAGAACATCAGTCAGTCGGGCGTCTTCTTCCGCGCCAGCGAAGTGCTGAGCCACGATACGGACGTGGAACTGGTCTTCGAGATGCCGGAAGAGATCACCGGCCAGCTCAACAGCCGCGTCCTGTGCAAGGGGTACATCGTCCGCGCCATTCGCGGTCCGGCCATCAAGGGCTCGCGTCCTGAACCGGCCCTGGCCGCCGCCATTTCCGGCTACACGTTCTTGCCGGAACAACCGGCCGGCGACGCCCCGGCGCCTTCACCGGAGAAAAAATAGCCTTTCTGAGCGGCGGAGACTGAAAGCCGGAACCAAAGGCCTAAGAGCCAACAGCCGCGCCTTTCACCTCTCCACTCGCGCCATTTGCCGGACGCCTCAACTTGGCCAAGCGGCAATTCCTTATTTTCCAGTAAAATGCTGGGAGAGACGGTTCCAGGCGGGCATGATCGTTGACAAGCAGCCTTCGCGCTGCCCTGTGTATATTTTGTTTTCCGCAGGCCTATGCGCCAACTGACGCGCCTTTTGCGCTACGTGGGACCCTACCGGGTCCAACTGCTGACCTCGGTCATTGCCATGGCTCTGGTGGGCCTGCTGGATGCCTTCCGCCTGCTGCTCATTGGCCCCATCCTCGACGCCGTGCTCAATCCCGCGGCGCAGACTAAGAAACTGGCCCTGTTCACCTATCCCGGCACGCACCACACCGTCTACTTGCAGCGCTTCGTCCCTTCCCACTTCAGCAATGCCTGGACGGTGGTCGCCTTCGCCCTGGTTGCGGCCACGGTTCTAAAGGGCATTTTCGATTACCTGGGCACGTATCTGGTGAACTATGCCGGTTACGGCATGATCACCGACCTGCGCAACGACGTCCACGACTCCATCCTGCGGCGTTCGGCGGCCTTCTTCCAACAGCATTCCACCGGCACCCTCCTCTCCGCCATCATCAACGACATTGAGCGCGTGCAGTACGCCATGTCCACGGTGCTGGCCGAATTTCTGCAGCAGGTGTTTACGCTCATCTTTGTGGCCGGAGTGGTCATTGTGCTGGGCGGCAAGCTGGCCTGGGTGCTGGTGCTGTTCATCCCTCTGGTCATTCTTTCGGCGCGCAAAATCGGGCGGCGCGTGCGCCACACCACCCGCCGCGGCCAGGACAAACTGGCCGACATTCACAACCTGCTGCACGAAACCATTACCGGCAACCGCATCGTGAAGGCGTTCGGGATGGAGGAGTGGGAGGCCGGACGTTTCCGGGCGGCAGCACGCCGCCTGTTTCGTGCCAACCTGCGCTCCGTGGCCGCGGCCGCCATCAGTTCGCCCACCATGGACATTATCGGCGCCGCCGGCATCGCCCTGCTGCTCCTGCTGGGCCGCGACCTCATCAAGGCGCAGGTGTTCACGGGCGGAGTGTTTGTCGCCTTTATCATCGCGGTTTACAAACTTTATGAGCCGGTGCGCAAGTTCGCCATCTTCAACAACAACTTCCAGCAGGCCTTGGGCGCTTCCAGTTCGATTTTTGACTTCATGAA
>DATGGJ010000121.1:0-2505 GCA_035308585.1 Terriglobales bacterium | reverse complement strand
GCCGCTAGCTCCCACCGCATTCCCAACCCGCCGCCGGTATACAATGCCCGGCGCAGTATTCCGAGCCTTTTGTTGAGTACGCTTTGATGGAGGCGCCATGAGAGCTCTACGCCGGCTGGCCCTTGCAGTATTTGTCTCGATCCTTTGCCTTCCTTCGCTTGCGCAAAGTTCTGGTCCCGCCAGCCGCCGGCTCACCGATCCGAAGTCGGTCAGTTCCGCCGCTAATCCCAACGCGCGTCCTATTCCGGTAGACGATCTCTACTTCACCCGCGGATTATACGGCGCCTCCTGGTCGCCGGATGGGAAGGAGGTGGTGTTTACCACCAACTTTTCCGGCCGGCCCAACTTGTGGAAGGTAAGCGCCGCCGGCGGATGGCCCATTCAACTCACGCAGTCGGATGAGCGGCAGTACGGCGCGGTGTTTTCGCCCGACGGCAAGTGGATTGTCTACCAGCAGGACACGGCCGGGAATGAATTGTGGGATCTGTTTGCCATCCCCAGCGACGGCGGTGAAGCGATCAACCTGACGAAAACGCCCGATATTCGCGAAGAATCGCCGCGCTGGTCTCCCGACGGCCGCGTCATCGCTCTGAACTACAAACCAAAGCAAGGCACCAACTACAACATCGCATTGCTGCAATGGAACACGCGCCAAGTGGAAAAGTTAACTCACGAGAGCACCCCCAGCCGCTCCTGGAGTTCGGTGGCCTGGAGTGCGGATGGCAAGACGCTCTATGCCAATCGCTTCGACGTCAGCTTTACCGATTCAGACGTCTATGCCGTTGATGTCGTCAGCGGCAGGACCACCAACCTGACGCCGCACCAGGGCAATGTCCTCTTTTTCGCCTCCTCCCTGTCGCCGGACGGAAAAACTCTGCTGCTTACCTCCAACCAGAAGGGCGGTTACCAGAATGTGGCGATGCTCGACGTAGCCACAAGAAAGCTCGAGTGGGTGACGGATACGCAGTGGGAAGCGAGCGCGGGAGATTTCTCTCCCAACCGCGAGAGGTTCACGTACACCATCAATGCAGATGGGCGCACCGAGCTTTACATGGTGGACCGCGCTACCCACCAATCCAGAACAATTGACGTGCCGCCGGGAGTGAATTCCTTCGCCGCCTCGCCCACCTCGTTTTCGCCGCAGAGCGACCGTCTGCTGATTTCCCACGAAAGCTCGGTGCAGCCGGGCGACTACTGGGTTTACAGCCTGAACGGGGACAGCTCCCGGCAACTGACCCACTCGGCCATCGCCAGCCTGAGCTCAGCGCCGCTGCCGGAGGCGCAGATTGTCCACTACAAGTCCTTTGACGGAAAAGTTATCAGCGCCTTGATGTGGGTCCCCTTCAACCTGAAGCGCGACGGCTCCACCCCCGCGCTTGTTCTGCCCCATGGCGGACCCACCGGGCAGATGAGCGATTACTGGAACCCGGATGCCACCGCGCTGGTTTCCCGCGGCTACATCTGCATCGCTCCCAACCCGCGCGGCTCCACCGGTTATGGCATGGCGTTTCAGAAAGCCAACTACCAGGACCTGGGCGGAGGTGATCTGCAGGATGAAGTGTATGCCGCCAAGTTTCTGGAAACCACCGGTTACGCGGACGCGAAGAAGATCGGCATTACCGGCGGCTCGTATGGCGGCTACATGACCTTGATTGCGCTGACCAAGACGCCTGACGTCTGGGCCGCGGGCGTGGAACTGTTCGGCATCATCAACTGGATGACCATGCTGAACCACTCTGACCCGGAACTACAGGAATATGAAAAGAGCCTGCTCGGGGATCCGGTCAAAGACCGCAAAGTGTATGAGGCGGCCTCGCCTATCACCTACATCCACCAGGTGAAGGCGCCGCTGCTGGTGCTGCAGGGCGATAACGACCCTCGCGTACCCAAGGAAGAGGCGGAGCAGGTGGTGCAGTTGTTGCAGCGCGACGGTAAGACCGTGGGCGTCCACTACTATCCCAATGAGGGGCATGGCTTCGAGAAGCGCGAGAACCAGATTGATTCCATCCGCCGCACGATTGAATGGTTCGACAAGTATCTGAAGAATGCCGGCTCGTCCGCCGCCGCTTCGACCGGCGGGAGTCGGAACTGATAATTCAGGTTCCCATCCTGTTCTGGCCGTTTTGTGCGGGTCTCTTATCCCGGGCGCAAGGTTGCAGCGAATGAGAGCTGCTCCCCATCTTGTTATACTCGCCCTTCTCCCACTTTTTCCTGCAGGTGACACATGAAGCGCATATTTTCCACGCAGTTAGTGCAATTGCTGATGGCAACCGGGGCGGCCATGGCGCTGGTTTTGCCGGCGCGCGCGCAGGATTTCACCCTGCAGCGCGCCATCCAGCTGGCGCTGGCGCACAGCACCGCCACCGGCGCCAGCACGGCCGACCAGATGCACGCCTACGAGGCTTACATGGAGGCGCGCGCCGGTTTTATTCCCCAGGTCACTGTGGGCTCCGACGTGGGCTACGCCTACGGCTTCCCGCTGAGCCTGGAAGGCTCGGCCCCCAC
>DATGGJ010000120.1:0-4871 GCA_035308585.1 Terriglobales bacterium | reverse complement strand
TCTTCGGCAAACGACAATTCGGCCAGGGAAGAGGCGGCAGTGGCGGCTAACATTCCAGAGAGCAGTTCGCGGCGGGTGAGCACGCGCGGATTATATATGAGGAAAATCCCCACCTTTGCCCGCGGCGGAAGTCGGCCAGGCCTGGAGCGTTAGAGGCGTGCGGGCAAATTTGGGGCACCCGGCTGAGTTTTTTACAGGAAATCGGAAAGCGGGCGTGACTGCCGAAGTTGTGCGGCGCGCGCTGTAGGCAGGATAATGGCGAACGGGAGTCTCCGGAACTAATGCGGCAAAACCTGGTCCTAATGACCGACAGCTACAAATTCACCCACTGGCGGCAGTATCCGCCGGGCACGCAGAAGGTTTACAGCTACATCGAATCGCGGGGAGGAATGTTCGAGGACCTGGTGTTCTTCGGGCTGCAGTACTACCTGAAGCGCTATCTGGCGGGCCCGGTGTTTACCCCGGAGGATGTGGAGGAGGCGGACCAGTTCTGCCGGCAGCACTTCGGCCAGGAAGGCTACTTCAATCGCCAGGGCTGGCTGGAACTGCACCGCACCTGGGAAGGGAAGCTGCCACTGGAGATCAAGGCGGTGCCTGAGGGCACTGTGGTTCCCATTTCCAACGTGCTGATGACGGTGGAGAACACCGACCCGCGTTTTTCCTGGCTCACCAACTACATGGAGACGCTTCTCCTCAAGGTGTGGTACCCGATCACGGTGGCCACGCTCTCGCGCGAGATCAAGAAGGTGTTCTTGTCGCACCTGGAGCGCACGGGCGATCCCGCGCTGATCGGATTCAAGCTGCACGATTTCGGCTACCGCGGCGTCTCCAGCGAGGAGACGGCGGCGGTGGGGGCGGCCGCCCACCTGGTGAACTTCCAGGGTACAGACACGGTGGCGGGCATACGGCTGCTGCAGGAATATTACGGTGTACAGGGCATGCCCGCGTTCAGCATTCCCGCCGCGGAACATTCCACCATCACCGCCTGGGGACGGGAGCGCGAACGGGATGCCTACGCCAACATGCTGCAGCAGTTTCCCCACGGAATTGTGGCCTGCGTGAGCGATTCCTACGATGTGTTCAATGCCTGCGAACACATATGGGGTGAGGAACTTCGCGAGCAGGTGCTGAGCCGCGACGGGGTGCTGGTAATACGGCCGGATTCAGGCGACCCCAAAACCATTGTGGTCAACGTGCTGGAAATTCTGGGGCGGAAGTTTGGCTTTGAAACCAACGCCAAGGGATACAAGGTGCTCAACCCCAAGGTGCGCATCATCCAGGGCGACGGGGTGAACTACTGGACCATTCAGGATGTGCTCACCGCGGCCACCCGCGCCGGCTGGTCAGCCGACAACATCGCTTTCGGCATGGGAGGAGCGCTGCTGCAGCAGCTCAATCGCGATACCCAGAAGTTCGCCTTCAAATGTTCCGAGGTGACCATTTCCGGCCAGGGCCACGAAGTCTACAAGGAGCCGGTGACCGACCGCAGCAAGGGACAGAAGCGCGGGCGCCTGGCGCTGGTGCGCCGCGACCACCACTTCAAGACGATTACCGTCGAGGGAGAAAAGAGCGTGCCCGGAGGGCTGCTGCAGCCTGTGTTTCTCAACGGCGAAGTGCGGCGGGAGCAGACCCTGGAGGACATTCGCCGGCGGGCGGAGGTGCCGGCAAGCGCTCCGGCCAGCCGCTAGCCGCGTTGGGGTCCCCATTGGTTGCCGGGGCACCGGGCAGGCCACCTGCGGCACCCGGCCCGGCATCGCATAGATAGAAGCTATGGCCGACCTGAGCGCAAAGAATTTTGGCATTGCCGGCATATTTATCATCCTGCTTTTGCTGGCCGGTTTGATGTTGACCGGATTCATGACCTACCTGGCGTGGCATGAGGAGAACCCCTGGCCCACATCCACTTCGCCGCGTTCCGGCCGGATGTTCACCCTGCCAGTCCCCAAAGCACTGAAAGTCGCGCCCGCCATTCTCTTCGGTGAGCCGCCCATTCCGCAGCCGAACCGGCAGGCATCGGAACTCTAGGGCTGGCTCCTGCGGCGCGCTGAAAGTCCCCGTCCTGCTGAAAGTCTCCGTCCTGGTCCGAAAAGGCAAAAAGCTAAAGCGTGCGCCTTTCTGTCGCCTCAGGGTAAATTGTCGCTGTCATCCATGCGGGGCTGAGGGGAGGGCGAGATGCCTAAAGGGCGATTGGAAGCGTTCAGTGACGGGGTGATTGCGATCATTATCACCATCATGGTGCTGGAGATGAGAGTGCCGCGGGGGGAAGGTGTGCAGGCCTTGCGGCCACTGCTGCCGATCTTTCTCAGCTATGTTCTGAGCTTTGCTTATGTAGGCATCTACTGGAACAATCACCACCACATGCTGCAGGCGTCGCGCCGGGTCACCGGGGCCATGTTATGGGCGAATCTGCATCTATTGTTCTGGCTATCCTTGTTTCCGTTCGCGACCGGTTGGATGGGGGAAAACCATTTTGCGATGGCACCCTCGGCGCTCTATGGCGCCGTTTTATTGATGGCCGCCCTGGCCTACTTTATTCTGCAAGGCGTGATCATTGCTTCCGAGGGCGCCGACTCGGTACTCAAGAAGGCGGTGGGCAGCGACTGGAAAGGCAAACTCTCTCTCGCGCTTTACCTGGTGGCGATTGTTACCAGTGTGCGGTCGTCATGGGCCGCACAGGCCATCTACGTGTTGGTAGCGCTGATCTGGCTGATTCCTGACCGCCGTATCGAGCATGCGCTGCGGGAGGCAAACCGGGCCCCGGGTTAGGCTCAGTCGGCCAACGCCCGCGCCTGGGCGAATTCGCGGGCGCGCTCCAGCAGACGGCGCGCTCCCTGCTCATCACCCCGCGTACGCAGAATGGCGGCCAGATGGAAGAGGCTGCTCACCTCGCCCACCCCTTCTTCCTGGCTGCGCTCAAAAGCGTGTTCCGCCGCGGCATAGGCGCCGCGCCGTTCATGAATCACGCCCATGTGGTAGTGGGCCATCAGATATTCGGGGGTAAGGGTGAGGGAGCTCTCGAACTGCTGCAGCGCCTCCTCCAGGCGTCCGGCGTGGAAATAGCAGAGGGCCAGGCGGTAGTGGGCGGCATTGTAGTGGGGGTCAATCTGCAGGCAATGCTCGAAGGCCTCAATGGCCTCCGGCATGTCGCCATGGTGATACCAGGCGACGCCCAGGTCGTAGTAGCCGCGGGCAAAGTGGGGAGAGCCGGCCAGGGAACGTTCGTAGTGACGGATGGCCTCCAGCAAAACACCTTCATGGAAACACAGGTTGCCCAGCAGATGATTGGCGAGCACGTGCTCGGGCTCAGAGAGCAGCAGCCGTTCCAGTTCCTGGCGGGCCTCAGCGCTGTGCCCGTCGCGTTCCAGGGTGAGGGCGAGAAGCAGCCGGTGGTCTACCCACGGGTCGCGGAGAAAGGCCCCGCACTGGGCACAAAAATTATCCTGGGGCTGGAAATCGTAGCCGCAACGTTGACAGCGGGAGAGTCCAGGAGCTTGATGCGGATTGGTCATGTGTCCACCTGCAAGTCGTGCTGGCTCCAGTCTCGTCCCCCGGTTTCACCCGCCTCAGTGATGAGGGTCACGGCGAAGGGTGATGCCGCCACCGCAGGGCAGCAACCTTGGTCACTTTTCCAGGCGCCGGAGTCTGCCTAGGATGTGCGTACCGCGTTCCCAGACGCGCGCGCCGATGTGTGCCGAAGAACGTCAGGACGGGGACGGGGTTAGTGCATGCGATTGCAATGCCTGCTGGTAACGAGAGAACGTGAGCTGCTGGAATTGGTCCGGCCGGCGCTGCTGCATTCCGGCATTGACATCGAGGTGCGCGCCGAGACCGTCAGTGCCACCGAAATTTGTGTGCGCCGCCATCTGGATGGATTTCTTATTGATTGTGACGATGTCCCGGGAGGGCGGGAGCTGCTGAGGACTGTCCGGAGCAGCGGCTCCAACCGCATGTCCACCATCTTCGCCGTAGTCAACGGCTCTACCTCCATCACGGCAGCCATGGAGGATGGGGCCAACTTCGTTCTGGGAAAGCCCCTGGCGCCCGAGCGCTTTGAAGCTTATCTCAAGGTGGCGCGGGTCTCCATGGAGCGCGAGCATCGCCGCTACTTCCGTTTCGCGGTGGACTTACCGGTTCACGTCCACACGGCTGAGGAGAGCGTCGCCGAGGGGCGCATGATGAACATCAGCGAGGGCGGCCTGGCCATGCGCTTGGCGCCCGGCAGCAACCTGGAGGGAAGCGTGCGCTTACAGTTCGACCTGCCCAGCCTTGAGCCTTTCACGGTGCAAGCCAAGGGCGAGGTGGTGTGGGCAGATACGGGCGGGCTGTTGGGAGTCCGCTTCCTCTACATGGGCGAGGACTCGGGCCAGCGGCTGCAGGAATGGCTAGGCCAGTTGTACGCGCAAATGGAATTACGCGAAGAGGGGATAGATAACTGAGGGGCTGGGGAAAGATTTCAAGCTTCAGTGGTACTTCACTTTTTTTCGTAAAGCTAATTGCCTGCTCCGCTCGCGAGCCTCAACGCTGGAAACCCCGCCAGGACTTCCGCTAGACCTTGGCGGCCATGGCTTTGTCATTTCCCAGAGGCAGTTGCTCGCAGTTCTTAATAGCGGCGGCAATGCCGAAGCGCTGGCCACTGGGCTGGGGCTCCACCCGCACTACGCTGGCATGATAGCGGACGCGGCGCTTTCCGTAGATACTCAGTTCCGCAGGGAGCACCATTTCCACCCGGATCATGGCTCCGTGGGCCAACAAGGTGCTGCAGTATACGAACAAACCGCGCTCGTTCAGGTTGGTTACCTCGGTGTTTTCCGAGCTGGCGGCAATGCCGTAGCTTAGAACCGCCGGAATGCAAATGCGATGCCGGCTGAGCA
>DATGGJ010000119.1:0-17233 GCA_035308585.1 Terriglobales bacterium | reverse complement strand
CTTTGCGCCGCCTGGCGCGGGTCGCCGGCCACGCCAGCCAACTTCTCCAAACGCGACACGCGGGCGAGCAGTTCCTGTACCAGCCGTTTCAGTTCCCGGATTTCCGCCTCACGGTCGTCCATGGCTAATATGGATGCAGGCCGACCGTCAGACTATTGCGTGCCCAGCCTCTTTTCAAGGATGGAACCCGTGAAATTCCACACCGAATACCTGACCTTCAATACCAAGAAGCATCGCGAATACGTTCATTTGACCCCGACCATAGAAGGCATCGTCAAAGAGAGCGGAGTACGCGAAGGCATGGTGCTGGTTTCAGCCATGCACATTACTGCCGCCGTTTATGTGAATGACAATGAATCCGGCTTGATCGAGGACATTGACCAGTGGCTGGAGGGCCTGGCGCCCTTCCGCAGCGACTACCGCCACCATGAGACCGGCGAAACCAATGGCGACTCGCACCTCAAGTCCCTGCTCATTCATCATGAAGTTATTCTGCCCATCAGCGCCGGCAAGCTCGATCTTGGGCCCTGGCAGCGCGTTTTCTATGCGGAGTTCGACGGGCGGCGCAGCAAGCGCGTAATTGTGAAGGTGATGGGGGAATGAATGCCGAACGCCGTCCATGGGCGGCGGCCGCTTTTCCCCGTGCTACATTAGCCTAAGAAGCTCCATGCGCCCCGAGATTTCCCAGGCCGTCGAACTGCTGCAGCGGAACGACCCTGCCTCGCTGGAGCGCGCGCTCGCCCTGCTTCAGGAAACGGTGTTCTCCTTCAGCATGAAGGTGTGCGGCCAGCGCGAGGACGCAGAAGACACCATGCAGGAAGTGCTGCTGAAATCTGTGCCCTACCTGCCCCGCTTCAGCAGCCCGCAGGCGCTGAGCGTGTGGCTCTACAAGGTGGCCAAGAACCGCTGCCTGATGAGCCGGCGCAAGAGCAAATTTGCGCCCCAGCGCGAGTTGGCGCTGGATGAGCTGATGCCGGACCGGCAGCAACTGGAAAGCCTGGCCGGCGGCGGCAATAGCGAGAGTCCGGAAACTTCAGCCTTGCGCGGCGAGCGGGCGCAATGGCTGCGCGATGCCACCCTGCGCCTGCCGCCTGCGTATCGTCTGGTGCTGGTCCTGCACGACATGGAAGAGCTCTCCGACCAGGAAATCGCCAAGATCACCGGCCTGCGCCCGGGAACTGTGCGCGTGCGCCTGCACCGCGCGCGGCTTTATTTGCGCAACGAACTGGCGCGCCGCGGGGCCTTCCATGCCGGCTCAGGCCACGTCAAGCCGCGCCTCGCAGCCGAGGAAAAACCGCACCGCTGCCGCGAGCTCTTTGCCGCTCTTTCCGACTACCTGGACGAAAAGCTCGACGATTCCATGTGCGAAAAGATGGAGGCGCACATGGGCGACTGCCGTCCCTGTCAGGCTTTTCTGGCCACCCTGGAGCAGACCATCGCCGAATGCCGCAAGACGCCGAGCGCCTGTCCCGACCGCCGCAAGGCGGAAACAATCCGCCGCGCACTCCTTTCGCAATTTCAGAAGCCAGCCCGCCGCAAGACCCGTCCCTAAACAGGGTTCCCATTTCATCTGACGATTCTCGAGGCCCCGCTTGCAACCCGGGTCCTGAACCCGCAAACTGGGAGGGTGAAGGTTTTTGCCCAGTTCATGGCCGCAGCCACCGACGTCTCCCATTTTCCGGCACCGGGACCGCCGGAGATTGCCTTTCTGGGCCGCTCCAACGTGGGCAAATCGAGCGTCATCAATTCCCTTCTTGGACACAAGGTGGCGCGCACCAGTTCCACTCCCGGGCGCACCCGGGGCATCAACTTTTATGCCATCCGCTGGCCCGGACGGCCGCGTCCCGACCTCTATTTCACCGACTTGCCAGGTTACGGCTATGCCAAGGTGTCGCACGAACTTTCCGCCGGCTGGAACAAGTTCATCGAGCCCTACCTCAAAGAGCGGCCCAACCTGGCGCTGTGCATTTCCCTGGTGGACCCCAATATCCCTCCCCAGCCCGGGGACCAGCAGCTATGCGAATTTCTGCGAAGTTTTGGCCGTCCTCACCTGGTGGTAGCCACCAAGGCGGACCGCATTTCCAGCAATCAGTTGCAGCCTTCGTTGCGGAAGCTGAAGGAGGCGCTGGGCACGGAGCACATCCTGAGCTACTCCGCCCGCAGCGGCATGGGCCGCGACGAACTGTGGAAAGCAATTCGCCGTGCCACCGGAAGTGAAGCCGCAATCCCGGAACCGCCCTCGCCAGCTGATCCCACTGGGCGCATGCCCAGCCCTTCGTAATCTACTGCTGTTTTCCCCTCAGGTCGCAACCTTTCCCTAAGCAACTCTGCGCCGGCCCGCGCTTCCACATGGATGCCCGTACGGAACAACGCCTGGAGATCGAAGGTCTTCCTGTCAAGGTCTGGGGCATGAGCGCGGACGGACGTCCCTTCGTCGCCAACTTATTGGCCCACGAAATCAGCTATCGCGGCGCCCGCCTCGACGGCTTTCCCTGCAAAATTGCTATTGGAGAAATCATTGCGGTGCAATATGGCAGTCAGAAGGGGCGTTTTCGCGTGGTGTGGATCGCTGATCCCAGCTCGGAGCGAGCCGGCCAGGTGGGTATTCGCAGCATCGACGATAGCTGCATCTGGGAAGCGGAGCTGGCATATTTCTCTTTGGAATCCAGCTCTGACAGCTCCGATCCATTGGCCGGCGCCCGTCGCGACCGCCGCCAATATCCCCGCTTCCGTTGTCTGGGCAATGTACAGGTTAGCCGGGCGGAATCCGCAAATCACCTCTGGGCCAAGCTGGGCGACATCAGCCTGGGCGGTTGCTACATTGATACGCCAGTGCCTGAAGCGGTCGGTAGCAAGCTTCGCCTGGTTGTTCAAATTCAGGAGAACAAAATTTCCGCCACCGGCGAAGTTCGCACCTGCGTCCCCGCTCTGGGCATGGGAGTGCAATTCACCAGCTTTGAAAGCGGCTCGCGCGAACTCCTGAAGCAGGTGATTGACCGCCTCAGTCCCCCGAAATTGGCCGGCCGGCCGCAATCCACGCTCCCCGAAACCATGAGCAGCGTAAACACACTATTGGGTGCGGTGCGCGACCATTTCGAAGGGCACAACGTGTTAACCAGCCAGGAATTTGAAGATATTGTAAAAGCGATAGGTGAGAAAAAAATCGCGCCCCAAACCACGCCAGTGTCCGCCGCGAAGCCAGCTTAGTGGGCCGCGTTTGAATCCGTAAGTAGTTTCTCGGCAATCGCTTTCTGAAAATAACCTAAGGAAAGCTTTAAGCCGGTTTCCAGGTCAATTCTAGGTTCCCAGCCCAGCACAGCCCGTGCTTTGGTAATGTCGGGACACCTTTGCTTGGGATCGTCCGTGGGCAGCGGCATAAATTTGATGCGGCTGCTGGAAGCGGTCGCCTGCAGCACCTTTTGTGCGCAATCCAGGATGGTGAACTCGCTGGGATTGCCGATGTTGACGGGCCCGGGCTCTTGCGACCACGCCAGTCGCAACAAGCCATCAATCTCGTCGGAGACGTAGCAGAAACTACGTGTTTGCTGCCCGTCGCCATACACCGTCAACTCTTCCCCGCGCAAGGCCTGCTTCATAAAATTGGGAATCACACGCCCGTCGTTGACCTGCATGCGCGGCCCGTAGGTGTTAAAGATGCGCACAATGCGCGTCTCCAGCTTGTGATAGCGCCGGTAGGCTACGGTGGCCGCCTCGGAAAAGCGCTTGGCCTCGTCGTATACCGAGCGCGGACCAATGGGATTCACGCGGCCCCAATAGGTTTCCTTTTGCGGATGCTCCTCCGGATCGCCATAACATTCGGAAGTGGAGGACAGAAAGAACTTGGCCCCATACTTCTTCGCCACTTCCAAGGCATTGAAGGTGCCCAGGGAACCCACTCTCAGGGTGGGAATTCCGTGAACGGTGTAGTCCACCGGGCTGGCGGGCGAAGCCAGATGAAAGACGTAGTCCACGTGGCCGCAATCAAATGGCTCGCAGATATCGCGGCGGAGAAGTTCGAAATGTGGCTCGTGGCGCAGGTGCTCCAGATTAGCGGTGTTGCCGGTGAGCAGGTTATCCACCGCTATTACGGAGTGTCCCTCCCCCAGCAGGGCATCGCACAAGTGAGAGCCCAGAAAGCCGGCGCCCCCGGTAACCATGGCACGTAGTTTGTTCATGAGCGCTTAACGGGATCCTGGGGCGCTGCCGGCGTTGGCCGGTTGCGATTTGGGTGTGGCCTGGGGCCGGCCAACACTGTAGTAGTGGAAACCATGCGCCGCCATCAGTTCCGGTTTGTACAAATTCCGCCCGTCTATCACGATGGGGTAGCGCAGCTTTTCGCGCAGGCGTTCCAGGTCCAGCGAGGCAAATTCCTCCCAGTCAGTAAGCACCAGGAGCGCATCGGCGCCGCTGGCCGCTTCGTAGGCATTGGCGGCGAAGGTAACCCGACTGCCGAGGGTTTCCCGCGCCCGTTCCGTGGCCGCCGGATCGTAAGCTATCACCTGGCTGCCTTCCTTGAGCAACGACTCCACCAGCGCCAGGGCCGGTGATTCCCGCACATCGTCGGTGCCTCCCTTGAAAGCCAATCCCAGTACCGCCAGCCGCTTGCCTTTGAGCGTCCAGAGGGCATGCCGCACCTTGCGCAGGAAGCGCTGCCGCATGTCCTCGTTGATCCGGATGACCTCATCGAGCAAGCCGAAGTCGTAGCCGCAGTCGCGGGCCACGGCGCGAAACGCCATCAGGTCCTTGGGAAAGCAGGAGCCGCCATAACCCACGCCCGGGGCGAGAAAACGGCGCCCGATGCGGGAATCGGTGCCCATGCCCTCGCACACCTGGGAAACGTCCGCTCCCACACTTTCACAGACGCTGGCCACCGCGTTGATGAAGGAAATCTTCATGGCCAGGAAAGCATTGGAGGCGTGCTTGATCAATTCCGCGCTTTTGGTGCTGGTCACAATCAGCCGGGGCGGCACCTGCGCTCCGTCGGGCCCGGGAACCACATTCTTGCCGCGATAATAGCTGCCATCGGTCATGGGCCGGTAGATTTCGCGCAGCACCGTGGCGCAGCGCTCATTGTCGGCTCCCAGCACGACGCGGTCGGGATAGAGAAAATCGGTTACCGCGGTGCCTTCGCGCAGAAACTCGGGGTTGGAGGCCACGTCGAAAGAATTCTCCGGCGCCCCATTCAGCGTCATAACTTTGCGCACCCAGGTGCTGGTATAGACCGGGACCGTGCTCTTCTCCACCACGATTTTGTAGCCGCCGTTCACTGCGCCGGCTACTTCGCGCGCCACTGATTCCACGTAGGAAAGATCAGCTTCTCCGCCCTCGGTGGGGGGCGTACCCACAGCGATAAAAATAACCGCGCTCTCCAGTGCCGCCTTGGCCAGATCGCCGGAAAAGGTCAGCCGCGAACCGCGATGCCGCTGCAGCAGTTCCGGAAGGAAGCGCTCGTGAATCGGCACCTCCCCCTTCTGCAGCGCGGCCAGCTTGGCCGCGTCATTGTCCACCAGAATGATTTCGTGTCCCAGTTCCGCAAAACAGGCGCCGGCCACCAGGCCAACATATCCTGAACCCACAACCGCAATGCGCATCAACTTACCTCGACCTATTAGGAGCTGCGTGGGTAGTGCAAAGTTGCCTTGCTTGGGTGCATCGTGCTGCGCGAGCAATTCCTCTCGCCCCTCCGGGGCGGTGGCCAATTCAGCCTGGCAGGCGATGCGCTACTACTCTAGCAGCTTCGGTGTTGCCGCAAAAGACAAGCCTTTAGCGGGAATTTTTCGTATTATGCAGCCATGGCGAAATACCTGGTCACGGGAATTGCGGGTTTTATCGGCTCCAACCTGGCGCGGGCCCTGCGGGCACGCGGAAACGAGGTGCGCGGCATTGATAACTTCTCCACCGGCAAGCGGGAAAACATTGCCGACATTGTGGACGGCATGGACTTTCGTGAATGCGACCTGCTTGACCTGGAGGCCATGCGCCATGCCTGCCAAAACGTGGACTATGTTCTGCACCAGGCGGCTATCGCCTCGGTTCCCCGCTCCATCACCGACCCCCTGGCAACCAATCGTGCCAATGTGGACGGCAGCCTAAATCTCCTGATCGCCGCCCGCGATGCCAAGGTCAAGCGCGTGGTTTTTGCCGCTTCCTCTTCCGCTTACGGCGATACTCCCAGCCTGCCCAAGCGCGAGGAGATGATCTCCTCTCCCATCTCGCCCTACGCCGTCGCCAAACTGGCGGGTGAACTCTACATGCAATCCTTCTGGCGTGTTTACGGGCTGGAGACCGTGTGCCTGCGCTATTTCAACATCTTCGGCCCGCGTCAGGACCCCGGCTCGCCCTATTCCGGGGTGCTGGCCAGGTTCATTACCGCCATGCTCAACGGGCAGCCACCCACCATTTTTGGCGACGGCGAACAGAGCCGCGACTTCACGTATGTGGACAATGCGGTAGCCGCCAACTTGCTGGCATGCACCGCGGCCGCCGAGCAGGTTGTGGGACGTGTTTTCAATGTGGCCACCGGACACCAGGCCACTCTCAACCAGACTATCGCCCTGCTTCGCCGCATTACCGGATACCAAGGCCCGGTGCAGCATGGTCCAGAGCGCGCCGGTGATATCAAGCACTCTTTTGCCGACATCTCCCGGGCGGAGAAACACTTGGGTTACCGCCCCAGCGTAGGCTTCGAAGAAGGTTTACAGCGCACCGTAGCCTGGTACCGGGAGCAGTCGGCATCAGCGCTGGCCACCGAGGGCTCCGAACGCGGCCGCTAAGTGGCCCGGATGTGCGTGCCGCCATCGGCCAGACGTGCTATTACTTCGGTTATCTTCGGCCCCTCGCCCGCTCCGCATACCATCCCAACAGCTATGACGCTCGAATCGATCGTGGTGTGCAACGACTGGCAGGCGATCAGTGTTCTGGGGGGTGTCCTTGGTAACCTGCGTATCGGCGTGCATGTAGACGCGGAAACGGATAGCGCGCGCGATCGTCTGACCCGCTCCAAGTTCGACGCCGTCATTGTGGACTGCGAATTGCACGGCGCCGCCGATTTCCTGCGCAACCTCCGCGCCCACCCGGCTTGCCGCACCTCTGTGCCTTTAGCCATCGCTTCGCAGGGCATGGGCCTGCCGGAATTGTCGCAACTGGGCGCCCGCTTTGTATTCGAGAAGCCCATCTCCATGGAACAGGCGGTACGCACGCTGTCCGCTGCGCGCAACCTTATGCTGCGCGGACGGCTGCGCTATTTTCGCCAGGAAGTTGAGATTGCCGTCAGTCTTACCTTCGCCGATAAGCGCCGGCTGACGGCCACCATTACCAATCTCAGCCAGGGCGGCATCGCCGTCGCCAGCTCGGAAGCGCTCGACCCTGCCGAACCTCTGCGCCTGCGTTTTGACCTGCCCGACACCGATAGTTTTGTGGAAGCCCGCGGCGAAGTAGCCTGGACCGATGAGCACGGCCACGCCGGCATTCGCTTCACCGAAGTTTCGGAACGTATGCAGAACAACCTGGAGCAGTGGCTGGCAGGCAAATACTTCGCCGATCTGACCTCGTAAACTATCCGCTGCCAGTCAAGCTTCTGCCACTTCCCATTTGCCCATTCAGATGGTTCGGGGAGACGCCAGGCGGGGGCCTTCCTAGGCGGGTTTTTCTTCGCTCAACGCCTTGATGCGTGCCGCGCGGTCGCGGGCGATCAGTTCGTGCAGATCGTAGCTGTAGGAACCGTAACCGTGGAAGGTTTCTTCATCGAACAATCGCTTGATGCCGCAGCCCAGGCACACCTGGTAGGAATAGCCCTCCACCCGGATGGGCCAGCTCATCTTGCGATGCCAGCAGCCGCGCAGTACCACCACCGCGGCTCCCGCAATACCGGTGGTCATCAGGCCCACCGGCCAGAACCAGCGGGGCATGCCTTTACGCGCCTTTTTCTCTTTCCCTTGTTCGGCCACGGCTACGTTGTGCGTCTTCAACCCTTCAACCATATCACCATTCCGCCCATTTTCATCCTACCCAAATTGGGTAGGCCCGCAACTTTCCCGGCCTGGTAATGCTGTGTGTTCCGGGGGCTGCACGTCATCACCGCGGACGCTCACCCGCCATCTTGTGGAAAAAAACGGAATTGACACTTGCTTATAACTGCAATAAGTTGCAGTTTGAATCTCCCCATGGAAGCTTTACCGTTTCATTATCCGGACGGCTCCGCCTGGAACACCCGCGCACGCAAAGTTCTGATTTTCTCCCTTGCTCTTCTGCTCCCCGCCAGCCAGCTCGCAGCTCAAAGCGCTGGCCCCATGCTCTACCCCAAAGGCGAGGTGCTGGTGGACGGCAGGAACACCAGCGGTCCCATCGCCCTGTTTGCCGGCGATAAAGTGCAGACCGGCGCTTCCGCCAGCGCCAGCTTGACCGCTGTCGGCTCCACCGTACTGCTCTCCCCCAACACCGTCCTGACCTACAACCCAAAAGGCCTGGAGATGGGCTGTGGACACCTGCTGGTAACCACGGTGGTTAACCGCATGTCATCGCACGTAGCCAATCTCACCATCACCCCTCAGGGTGACGTGGCCAAGTACGTGATCACTCGCGCCAGCGGCAAGCTGGAAATCGCCACGCGGGAAGGCAGCATTAATGTGAACGATGGCGTGCAGACTACCAGCGTCGGCGCCGGCAACCTCATCAGCTTCAGCGCCGGCAGTGATTGCCCCCTGGCCGACGCCGCAGACCAGACTCCGGCGCCTGCTTCCAAAACGGTCAGCCTCAGCAAAGGAAAGATTGCTGCCATCGCCCTGGGAGCCGCAGCGGCTGGCGGTGTGGGTCTTGCCCTGGCGCTTTCCCGGGGAGGCAGCAGGACCCCGGTTAGTCCCAGCGTGCCCTAAACCAATACAGTTGATTACGGTTGGGATGTGATTTTGGCCGCCGACCGCTGGCGGAGGTGGCTTTGCCGCCAAGCGGCGGCGCGCTGGTCGGCCTCGGAGATTTGCGCCACGGTCATGCGCGCCCGCAGGATGGCGAGACGATATTTACTGGCCTCGTCGCCTCCCTCTCTGGCAATCGCGGACCACATGTAGGCGCTGACATCATCCTGGGCGACGCCCCGTCCTGCCCAGTAATAGGCTCCCAGAGTGGCTGCCGCCAGCACCTGGCCGCCATTGGCGGCACGGGTGAACCACTTGACCGCCTCGGTGTAATTCTGCGGCGCGTCCTCTCCACTGGCGTACCGGGCTCCCAGTTCAAAGGCCGCCTCCGCGTCCCCGGCTTCCGCCTGCCGGCGCAGGTGCTGAACGGAGTCGGACAACTGGGGAGTGACTGCAGCTGCCGTCAGACTGGAACTCGCCGGACCGGCCTGGGTGGTGGGCGTCAGCGGGGTTTGCGCGGATGCGGGCGGAGCCTCGGCTGCATCCACGTCCTTGGTCGCCCCCGCTCCCCTGCCCAGCACGAACCACAAACCCAGAATCACCAGCGCCGCCACCAAAGCCGCCAGAATCACCCGTTCTCCACCGCTACCCGCTGCCTCGGCTGCCTTGGGTGAGGTGCCGCTGGCCGGCACCGCCGGCGTTGTGGCTCCGTCAGGATTTGGGCTGGCCGGGATTGGCGCTGCTGCGGCGATTGTTGATGGAGTCGGCTCCGGCGTTCCTTTGTTTACCGGCTCCGTCACCGGCTCTTTAGATTCCGGCTCTGTCACCTGGGCCGGGGGAGCAGCTATGACGGTCCGCGGACGCAGCGATTGCGCCACCGATTTCGCCAGCTCCTGCAAGGCCGAGCAATGGACTTCCTTGAAGGCGTAAGGCAAGCGGGAAAAAACTTCGATCAAGCCCAGGAGTTCGCCCCGTTCGCCAATGGGAACGGCTAATACGGAATTGATGCCCAGAGCCTGGCAGCTCTCGCGGTCCACATGCGGATCCAGCCGGGGATCATCGCAGCGCAGCCAGCGGCCGCTGCGGATGCAGGCTCCGGAAATGCCCGATTGCGTGTCCAGCCGGGCTCCCGGTGGCGGCGCTATTTCTCCCGCCGTAGCCCGGCACGTGATGGCTTCGCCGTCCACCAGCGCCAGCGCCGCCCCGTGAGCTTCCGTGCACGCCAGGGCGCGCTCAGCAACCTCCCGAAACGCGGGGTCGCCGTCCGCTGCTGGCGCCGCAACCGCAGGGGCAGCCGCTCCCTGCTTCAACCGGCCGGCCTCTTCCGTGGCCAGCAGCGCGTTCAGCAGCAGCCATTGCTGCAACTGGCGGCGGGATTCTCCGGTCAGGTTCAGAAACTCCAGCCCCAGCCGGCCGCTTCCATCGCACCACGCCACCCGCGCCGGCGTGACCGCGGAAGCGCGCGTGTCCAGCAGATCCAGGCGCACATCAACGAAGGATTGGGGCACAAGGCGGGCAACACTCTCAATGGCGGCGCCGCCATCGTTCGCATCCAGCACCACCCCACCGACTCCCGCGCCGATGCTGGCGTAAGCAGGGCTGTGTACTTTATGGCGTAAACGACGGCGCCGTTCCACAAGCATGACGTTGAACCTGAGCTATCACTCACATTTTACGATTTTCGCCGCTAACACCCAAGCGAAACTTCATCGCCCGCGCATTCCGGCGCAGCTGTGATGACAAATTCGGAGCTCATAGTTCCCGAAGCGTCCCCAGTGAGCTGAGGGAAGAGGGTGAAGGTTCACACCGCGGGCAGGATTTGCATCTGGCAGTGAGTTTTCTCTACTCGCTCACCGCGCTGAATGCTCACTCTGAGCCTAAAGCTGTTTTCGCATTGCCGGCATGCCCGCGGCCCGGGCGATGGCGGCCACCATGAATCCTGCCAGCATCTGCAGGTTGGCTACGGCCAGGTCATCAAAAGCGAAAGTCTCAGTGGAAAGCACTTCGAAGATGCCCAAGGTTTTGCGGAAATGCTGCAGCGGGGCCACCAGAATGGAGCGCACGCCCAGCCTCCGGGCCACGCTGCGTTCCACGTTAGGATGATCTTCGGTATCGTCGCAGCGCAGGATCTGGCCGTTGCGCAGGCACTCGCCGGACAAGCCGGAATCGGTTTGCAGGCGCACTCCCAGGTCGGGGGCGGTGCGGCCGGCGCGCGCGCTGCACACCACTTCCTGGCCCCATTGCAGGCCAATGGCGCTGCCGCTGGCCCCAGTCAGGGATTGCGCCCGCTCGGCGATCACGGAGATGGCCGGCTCCAGGTCCAATTGCGCCGGCGACAGCGGCAACTCCAGTGCCGTAACCGGCTCCTCCTGCCCGCTGCAGGCGGCCATTGCCGGCCGCTCCTGGACCAGTTCCAGCGAAGGCGGCACCGACTCAATCAATTCCCGCACCAGGCGCTCCATAGCCGAATCCTGCAGCACCGTGGCCCGGGGCTGCTGCCCGAGTTCGCCGCCAAACACGCGCGACACGCTCAGCAGGGCGCTGCTGCCGCAGGCCAGGCAATTCGCCGTATTGTTTTCGTGGATCAGCTCGCACTGGGCGCAGAACACTGCCCTTTGCAGGCGCAAGAAACTCAGCTCCGGGCGAGGTTTGAACAGTCCCATTCTTTCTCCTTCAACTGATGGCCCCAATCTGTTGTTCGGAAGAACCGCAGATGGTGGGAAGCGTGAAAAGTAAACTCCTCTGCTGTGGAAGGGTAAGTGACACTGCTGGTTCCAACCAAAGAATGCGCGTGTGCAGGAAATTGCACACAGAGTGTGAGCCTTGGGGATTACAGCAAGCCGGCAGCCGCGCTTGCTTCAACGTTCAATCAGGAACTTATATTGCGCCTCGCTCAACGGGACCACCGAAAGCCTTCCCTGGCGCAGCAGCGGCGACTCGCCGAACAATGGGTTGGCCTTGATTTCAGCGAGGGTCGTGGAATTGAGCTTGTTACCGGCTCGAATTGTTACCCGCGGATTCCTGGGGTCGCCGTTATCCACCGAGACTACCGCGGCCGCGCCCATCGTGCGTTTTTCGTCGCCGGTGTGATAGATGATCAACTTGTCCCCCGGCTTCATGGCGCGCAGGTTTTTCAGCGCCACGGGATTGCTCACTCCATCCCAAACGGTGGACTTATCGCGCTCCAGGTCGGCGAAAGAATATTCCGAAGGCTCGGTTTTCAGCAGATAGGGCATGGCGGTTCCTCCGCTTTGATGAAGCACTCAGCAGTCACTACTTATAATGCCACGCCGCCGTATCCTCCCCCTTGGGCGCGTGCTTGACGATGTAGCTGGCCATGTCGCGCACCAGTTGCGCGTTGTCCATGGGAGACCAGCCGTGTCCCTTCATGGGCCGGCCATAAACGAATGACCCGGCGTAGTACGGGTTCTTCGTGTTCTTCAGGAAGTCCTCCATCTTGTACACCGCCAGGTTCAAGTAATAGTTGTCCATGTCGCCGACATAGATATGAATCTTGCCGGCCAACTGGGGCCCGATCTTGGGCCAGTTTTCCTGCAGGTGGTAGCGTAGATCATAACCGTGGTCGCGCATGTAATCGGCCACGGTGTGGTCAATCTCGCCGGTCAGCTTGTTCCACAGCGGCTTGGGATAACCGTCGTCCCCCATGGGCCCGTAGACCGCCTCCCAGGCTTCCAGTTGCTGCCCGGAGCGGCCGTGCGTGCCCAGCACCTCTTCCATCAGGCTCATCTCCCGGTTGGTAAAGGTCACCTGCCCCTCGACCGTGCGCTCCAGCGGCCTTTCCGGCATGGGCGGATCAAAGCCCGGCGCCAGGAAAGCGTTTTCATCCTTGTAGATGTTCACCAGCTGGTAGCGGCGGAAATCAATGGGATCAGGATAAAAGGTCCACGTGCCGCCAAAGAAATCAGGATGAAACACCTGCAGCGCCAGCGACTCCCATCCGCCGGTGGAGCCTCCGGTCAGCACCCGCTCATAGGGTTTGCGCGACAAGCGGAAGTGCTCCTCGAGATACGGAACCAGCTCCTTGAGCAGCGCGTCTCCATAGGGTCCGTTGTTGGCCGAATTCACCGCGTAGGAATCGTCAAAATAAGGCGTGGGATGCTGAAAGGTGACCGCGATCATGCGCGGAAAATTGGGCGAATTCCACGCCTTCTGGAATTCATAGCCATTCAGCCAGTGCGTGACCCCCACGGACGCCAGATAAGCCGCGAAGCCCGCATCGCTCCCGCTGGGCGTGGTGCTGAAATAAAACGGAGGATGTAGGTTGAAGTGGTCCTGGATGTAAATGACGGGATAACGCACATTAGGATGGCTTTCATAGCCTTTGGGCAGCAGCACCGTGGCCCCCAGGTAGAACGGGTGTCCCCAGAACCGGCTCAACCGTTGGCTCTGAATTTTGATGTGCTTCACCTGGGCGGTGTCGGGCGGCATGGCGATGGGCGGAATCACATGGGTGAGGCTCAGTTTCACGTCGAAGCCGGCGGCGGAATCGAGATGCACCTTGAGCACATCGCTGTATAAATTGCCTGGCGAGCGGTTGAACTCCTGTCCTTCCCACTGGTCCATGTGAGCCCATATGGTGTGGCCGTCGGCGCGATGAAACTCCGTGTACACGTTCATCAGCGCCTCGACGTAATAATCTCCAGCGGCAACTCCGCACAGGCTCCGAAAGGGAAAACCCAGGGTGCCGGCGTTGACCACGGCCGCGTCGCCCGGATTGAGCTGGCTCACGTCTTCGCCAAAGTAAGGCGTACGTTCTGTCCAGGAGCCGATCTGGAATCGGGGGTTGGGATCGGGCTGACGCGCCAGCACCACAAATACCCGGCCGGTGATGGGGCTGGAGTGGGCTGATGCCGGGAAGGAAATTTCAAACTTATCCGGCTTGCTCGCCTGCTGAGCGGCGCAACTGATCTCCTGCGCCGGCGCCACCTGTCCCCAGGCGCCGCCGCCAATAAGCAGGCAAGCGCCTAACAGAGCCGCGGTTCTTATTTTCATGATTGTGTGCACTGCTCCTGCAAGCGTTTCTTTCAAAACGCCGATTGTACACTCAGCTGCATTGGTGGCGTGGGCGAGCAGTCCGGGGCGGCCTGAATCTCTCCATTGCTGACCTGGAGAATGGCGGAGCTCACGGCATGCGGAAAAAGCCGGTGTACACTCTGTGGGCGAAGGGGGCGGGGCAACATGCAAGTGAAAGTCTGGCTTTTGGGGGTCCTATTCCTCGCACTAGGGGCGTCAAGCCTGGCGGTCGCACCGCGAAAGCGCGACAGCGCAGCGTCCCAAGTGCTTACAGTCGAGAAGAGATGGAATGAGGTTTACAAGCGAGGGGACATTGCGAGCATGAATTCTCTATTGAGCGATGATTTCATCATCACGGTTGAGGATGGAAGCACGTTCAGCAAGACGGGATTCATCGCCCACAACGGAAATTCCACCGTGCACGTCGAGATATCGGAGATGTCGGACCTGCAGGTTCGAATGCACGGCAACACGGCGGTGGTAACGGGGGCATATCACGAGAAAGGCACGGACAAAGGCAAAGCCTACGAGTATCGTGACCGCTTAACGGACATTTGGATGAACTACAACGGCAACTGGCGGCTGGTTGCATCGCACTACAGTCTTTCCAGCAGGCATTGACGCGGCGCATAGCAATTGCATTTGAAGTCATGCGGCCGCGCGAAAGTTATCCACAGCCTGCATGGGCAACCTTGCGTAGCCGCTTCCATCTCCCAGGTAGTGGGCGCACTCTGCGCACCGTTGTTGAATGAGCACTGTCCTCCGTCTATAAAAGAATTACCTTAACGACAAATCCTACCTAGGAGGTTTCTCATGGCAATGCTGACTCGCTGGGATCCATTCCGGGAGCTCTCCACCATCCAAGACCGGATGAACCGGCTCTTCCAGGATGCCTACGCTCCCACTCGCGAAGAGGGGCTCTCGACCGCCGCCTTCGCTCCTCTCACCGACGTTTACGAAGACGATAACCACGTAACCCTGAAGCTTGAGGTGCCGGGGATTGATGAGAAAGACCTCGACATCCGCGTGGAAAACAACAACCTCATCATCAAAGGCGAACGCAAATTCGAGAACGAAGAGAAGGAAGAGAATTTCCGGCGGGTGGAGCGGCAGTACGGCACCTTCGTCCGCTCTTTCTC
The DNA here is from genome assembly GCA_035308585.1 of Terriglobales bacterium. Classification (GTDB taxonomy): domain Bacteria; phylum Acidobacteriota; class Terriglobia; order Terriglobales; family Acidobacteriaceae; genus JAICWP01. Next base: position 2,211 of record DATGGJ010000119.1, on the reverse strand, counting down.
TCTGCCCAGCACTGTGGACACCGACAATATCAACGCCAATTACGACAAGGGAGTGCTAAGCATCACCATGCCCAAGCGGGCGGAAGCCAAGCCCAAGCAGATACAGGTCGGCACAGGCGGCAGAAGAGCCATCGAGGGGAAAGCCAGCGAGAGCCGGACCGGCAAAGCCGCTTAAACTCAGTTCGCAACGAGAATAATGGGAGCCATTGTGGCTCCCTTTTTTTTTACGAAAACTGGGAGAGTCTCCCTAAGTTGCGCCGCCCTTGGAGAGTGTTTCGTAACGGTCATCGGGAGCGCTCTCGTGGCTGACCGGCAGGCCGCGAGGAGCCCAGCCGGGGAAAACCAGATGGCCGCTGGCATCGCTTTCCCCGCCGAAGCCGCCGCGCATTTCCAGCACCTGGGTAAAGCCGGCATTCTGCAGCATCTCGGCCGCTTTCAGCGAGCGCCCTCCCACCTGGCAACCGACGATCACTTTGGCGTTCTTGCCAAAGTTGGCTTCTACGATTTCCACGAACTGCGGATTCAGGTGCATGCGTCCCATCGCTGGCTCCATCAGCGGGATGTTCTTGGCCCCGGGAACGTGGCCGGCATCGAATTCCTGCACCGTGCGCACGTCCAGATAGATGTATTCGGGATCTTTCTCCAGCAGTTGCTGGGTTTCTTCCGGACTGATGCGTTTCACGCTCATGACCGCACCTGGTAGCGATTGACCACCTTAAGTTTTGGGGCCGCCCTACACTACACTGACCGCGCCAGACGGGCAACTGGAAGACGCTTACACCTCGGCGCGGGAACGGCGTGGAAGTCGCGCCGCGAAGGGAAAGGCTGTTGCCTGGCGTTCAAACCGGCTCCCCCACCTACCCGGAATGGAGGACCCGCACTGGGAACAAGCACCTTCAACGGTAAGGTGATACCCGCGAATCAAGTAGCCGTAGCGCTCCACCAGCAGCTTGCCGCAGTTATGGCAGCGCGTGTTTTCCAGGTCGCCGACTTCCCCCGGCAGATTGCCGGCGTAAATGTAGCGCAAACCCGCCCTTTTGCCGATTGCAGCAGCCCGCAGCAGGTCCTCCGCAGTGGTATTGCGCGGGTCCGCCATTTTGTAGTCCTGGTGAAACGCGGTCACATGCCAGGGTATGTAGGGGGAGATTCCGGCCAAAAACTCACTCAACCGCGCCAATTCTTCTTCGGAATCATTGAAGCCGGGGATCAGCAGGGTGACAATTTCCACCCACAGACCCATCTCATGCAGGCGCCGGATGGTCTCCAGGATGGGTCCAATCCGGCCGCCGAGTTCGTGGTAGTGGTGGTCGTCGAAGCTCTTCAGGTCAACCTTATAGAGATCCATCCAAGGTCTAAGATATTCCAGTACTTGCGGGGTGCCATTGCCATTGGAGACGAAGCCGGTCATCAGCCCCGCCGCACGCGCCTCCCGGAATACGGCTACCGCCCACTCCGAGGTGATCAGGGGCTCATTGTAGGTGCTGACCAGGGCCTTGGCGCCGTAGCCCACAGCTTCCTCCACCAGCATTTGGGGGGTGGCGCGCAAAGGCGGACTGACAGCCTCCGGGTCGCGAAGGGCTTGCGAGGTCACCCAGTTCTGACAGTAAGAGCAGTGCAAATCGCAGCCCAGCATGCCGAAGCTATAAGCCAGGGCGCCAGGGGCAACATGAAAAAATGGCTTCTTCTCGATGGGATCGCACTGCACACAGCCCACGTAGCCCCAGGGCACGTAGAGTTTGCCGGCACGATTGAAGCGCACTTTGCACACGCCCCGCTGCCCCTCCGGTATGGGGCAGCAATGCCCGCAGGAGAAGCAGCGCACCCGTTCACGATCCAGCTTTTCGTAGAGTTCGGGGGCGGCTTCGGCGACGTTCCGGTCCACAATGTCGCGCAGTGCAGGCATAGCTCCCCCTGGCTTGCTATTCCTATTTTAGTCGCTTTCAGAGTGGATTTCGCAGCACCTTACGGCGCGCCGAACACGTGAAAGACTGGGCTTCCGCATGTCAGCGGGATCCAAGCCCGCTGGCTAATATTTTTTCCACAACCACTATCACTTGCATTTTGCAAGTTGTCTTGCTATGGTGTCCGGAATGTGGGCGGCAATCCTAAGCCAATCCGTCGTTCCGGGTGTCCGGTAAGCATCTCCCTGGAAATCTTTGGGGACCGTTGGTCGTTGCTGATCATCCGTGACCTGATGGTTCGCGGCTTTCG
>DATGGJ010000118.1:0-4205 GCA_035308585.1 Terriglobales bacterium | reverse complement strand
TTTTTCCGCGGCCAGCAGCCCCTGCGCCCGCAAATCGCGCAGCACCGCCTCGCGCGCCTCAAAGCGTTCCAGCCCGGCATAGGCGCCGGCGTTTTCGTTCATGTAGCCGCGCTCGTCCATTACGTCAATTTGCGGTAGCTGGTGGCGCAGCCCGGCCTGGAAGTCATTGGCATCGTGCGCCGGCGTGACCTTCACCGCGCCCGTGCCAAACTCGGGATTGGCCAGTTCGTCCAGAATGATGGGAATTTCGCGCAGCATCAGCGGCAGCAGCACCTTTTTGCCGTGCAGGTGCTTATAGCGCTCGTCGGCCGCGTTCACCGCTACCGCCGTATCGCCCAGCATGGTCTCCGGGCGCGTGGTGGCCACAGTGATAAATTCCTTCTTCGACCCCGCAACCGGGTAGCGGATCTCATACAGCTTGCCCGGAGTCTCCTCGTGCTTGACCTCCAGGTCGGAGATGGCGGTGCCGCACCGCGGGCACCAGTTCACGATGTACTTGCCGCGATAAATGAGGCCCTCTTCGTAGAGGCGGACAAACACCTCGCGCACCGCGCGCGAAAGGTTCTCGTCCATGGTGAAGTACTCGCGGCTCCAGTCCACCGAGGCGCCCAGGCGCTTCATCTGGTCGAGGATGGCGCCGCCATACTCCCGCCGCCACTCCCACACCCGCTCCACGAAGGCTTCCCGGCCCAGGTCGCGGCGGTTCTTGCCTTCCTTGGCCAGTTGCCGCTCCACCATCATCTGCGTGGCGATGCCGGCGTGGTCGGTGCCCGGCAGCCACAAGGTGAGAAAGCCGCGCATGCGATGCCAGCGCACGATGATGTCCATCTGCGTCTGGTTGAGCATGTGGCCCATGTGCAAGCGTCCGGTGACGTTGGGCGGGGGAAGCAGCAGGGTGAAGACAGGCTGCTGCGCCGCGGACGGCGTGGCGGGCGGTGGCGTGAGGACGTTGAACAGCTTTTCGCGGACCCAGTACTCCGCCCAGCGCGCCTCAATCGCGCTCGGGTCGTACGCCTTGGGCAAATCGTGAGGCATGAGGTTCAGGACGCGGCTGCGCACCTACACACACCGCGCAACCCTGCAGGAATAAGTTTTGAGTTTACAGGCGGGGAGAAAAGCGGGTCAAACCTGGCGAGGGGCAGCATATTTTATTGCGGACCGATCGAAAAAACGACCACGCGTGGACGCTCCGGTGGGCACGGGGCTTTGCCCCGTGCATGGAGAGGCGGGTCCCGTCCCTACACCGTCGCACCCCCCGTAACTTATCGTTCTTGGAGCAAGTGCGCCGGCGCGATGGCTTCGTCGTGATGGATCATGCGACCCAACTACTGATTTCCTTTCTGCAATGTGGCGGCCAAGTGCGCGCTGGAACCGGCGTCGGTGGAGATTTCCCGCGTCCAATCGCTGTAGCCGGTCATGCTGACCCGAATGGTGTGCCTACCCGGCTTCAGTTTCAAGGTTGCCGGGCTGTTGCCATTGAACTGGCCGTCCACGTAAACGTCAGCTCCATCCGGAGTCGTGGTCAGGCTCACCGTTCCCACTGCGTCCGAGGACGGGGCGTTCCCGGCCAAGGCCTTGGCAGCTGCTGGCGTGGATTCTTCCGTATCCCTGGTCATAGTCGTAGTCACGCCCACGGGAACGAACGACCGTTCTTTCTCAGCTACCGAAACAGGAACGCCGGTCACGCCTTGCAGTGCTACCAGCATGGCGCGGTAATTGCTCTTATCTCCCTGGAGCAGAATGCCGGCGTTCTTGCCGTCCGCGGTCTTGTACTGCACGCCGATGTAGTGCAGCCGGGTCTTGTGGAACAGTCCAAACAGCGCCACCGGAGCCACCAGGACGGCCAACGCGATCATGGTTCCGACTCGCCGGTGCGCCTCCTGGCCGTAGCTGAGCGATGTAACCGACTTGGGAGGTATGTCAACCCGTGCCTTATCCTTCAATACCAGCGTGATGGCATCCGGGGTTACCGTCAGCGTGTTGTCCCAATCCGTCGGACTAACCTTCGACGGGACCGATCCGCCGTTGTACCGAACCCGCGTAAAGGTGGCGCCCTCGGCGTAGGCCAGAATCGAGCAGCAGAGAATGACCGCCAAAGCTCCATGGAAATGGAAGCGACGCATACTCCCTCCTGTAAAGCAACCGTCGTATGGATGGAAACGATTGTGTCACGCTTTTGAAACGCCGGGGGTCGGAATCGAGCAACAGGAATCAGCCGTGTAACCCGAGCTCTCAAGGCTAAGAAGCCTGGCTTCTGGTGTCAGTAATCGAGGTCACGAGAACACGTGACAGGAGGATGCGGACTTCCGGTTCCGCCTTACTCAGCCCGCGCTTTGACTCGCGTAAGCGGGCGGCGCCGCCGCGGTTTCCTTTTCCAACGCGTTGGCCAGCAGCAGAACGGCTCCGCAGAAAAACAGCGTGTCGAAGAAATAATTGAGCGCCTCCACGCTTTTAGGCGCTGCCAGCAGAATGGGCAGGTAAATCCACAACACCGCCAGCAGAATCGTGAGCCCTGAATAGGTGGCAGCGAGGCGCGCTTTCTTATTCGCCAGCAGGCAGCCGCCGGCGAGAATCAAAACCACGCCCACAAAATAACTCACGAAAATCCGCCCGGGAATCCACCCGGGAGTGAGCATCTCCAGCGGCACTCCCGGCACGTGTTCCGGATGCAGCAGATGCTCCACTCCATAGAACAGCGAAGCGGCGCCTATGAACAATCGCGGCAGGGCGGCGACCCGTGCCTTGACCGGCCGCGCCGCGGGCGGCGGTCTCAGTCGCCTGCTCCACGGCGCCATCGCGAAAGCCAGGGCCCCGCTGCCAAAGGAAAGTTCTCTCAACGCGAAAATCCAAACGAATCGGTTGTGCGGATGCGCAATGGCGCCGGGGATATCCATTACGCATACGAAAATCAGAAACGTCATTCCCGTTAGGGCTGCTGCCAGGCGCGCCTGGACGAGAACCGCCATGCTCAGCCCCGCGCACATAAAACCCAGGCCCACCGCATAGACCCAAAAGGTATGCGCCGGAATCCAGCGTGGAACCATGGCCGCAATCTCCCTCGTTGCGGTGTAATGTTCCGAACCAAAAACGGCTATGGGAATGGCATAAAACAGCCGGCCAAAGGGCATGACCTTGTCTACGCCATTTTCCCGCGGCAGTTCCTTGAGAATCCTGATGAGACCGATGATTAAAAGCAGCGCCGCGCAAACATACATCCAGAATGCCGTCGCGGAAAGGCCGAACGGCGTCGAAGGCAGAGCCAGTGCGGCGATGGCGAACTGCCGGGAACAGCATAGGGGGATGGGCAAGGCTGGACGCTCCCCGGGTGATTTCGAGCGGCGGCATTCTAAGGCCGCCAACTACGGGAAGCAACCAGACTGTGACCGGTGCAGAAGATTTGCGTTTGGGATGCGGGCTGGGCGCTGTGCATGGCACGAAAAGGCCCAACGCAAAGCGATGGGATAACCCCTCGCGACCGCACAAGTGAAGCCATCCTGCCGCGGGCGCGAAACTTAGCGGAAGGCCTGCAGGGCGGACGGTTCCGCGCTGTGGATTTCGAACAGATTGACCAGCCGGGTCAGCTCCAGCAGGGCCTGTACCCTCTGATGGACGTGGACAAGTTTCATCTCGCCGCCCGCCTGCCGGACGATGCTGTAACACCGGGTCAGTTCGCCCAGCCCGTCGCTGTCCACGAAATCCACTCCGGCCAGATTGATGAGGAACTTCTTGCGGCCGTTGCCGGTGAATACGTGCACCAGGTCGCGCAGTTGGGTGCGGCCGTCCCCCAATGTCAGCCTGCCCACACAATCCACCACCACAATGCGATCGAGTTCTCTAGCCTCGACTTGGAAAGGCATAGTTGGTTTGCAGCCGGTTATTTCGCCGGGAATCATAAACTCGGCTGCGCAGGCTTTCAAGTCAAAGCACGAGGCGACTATGGGCGTGGCAGCGGTCTCCCACTTTTCCTTGAGCCGAAGTTCCCGGTGGCCGGTCACGCGGCTTTGGCGCTCCCCGCCCCGCAGGGATAGCGTCCCAGTACCTTCAAAATGAACCCGTGCAGGCGATGGAAAAATGGCGTGGCAGGAAGGAACATGAAGGGGCAATAACCTTCCACCAGATGCATGCCGTTCTGGCGGCAGAACTCGGCCGCTTCCTTGCTGACCGCCCCTTGCCCGCCGCCGCGATGCATCCAAACCTGGTGCACG
>DATGGJ010000117.1:0-14920 GCA_035308585.1 Terriglobales bacterium | reverse complement strand
GGCTTTGTTGCGGAAAAAGCTGGTTTCGTGAATGGCCAGGTTTTCCAGCAGCACCGACATTTCGCGCTTGCCCTCATTGCTGGTGAGCAGCCGGTAATAACTGTAGAAAGAGGGCGTCTGGCAGGCGCGCATGCGGCGCAGCAGGCGGTCCTGCAGAAAATGGGTGCGGCGCTCGTCGAAGTGCAGGCCGCATTCCTGGTACACCAGAACCTGCAGCAGTTTGAGCTCGCTTTCGCTCAGCGAGTTGGTGGGAGTCGGCGCGCTGATGGATTCGTCGAATTTCATTTGCCTCCCGCTTGCGCCCGCAAGGTGGCGAACGAGGAAGATGGATCGTGAGCGGAGCGGGCCTCGCCTTCCGCTGGAATTTGCGATGCCGATGACGGCAGCAACCGAACCAGGTCAATCAGGATGATCAGCCGCCCCCGCAGCTTGGCCACTCCGGTCACGCAGTTGAGGCGGCCCTCCTGCACCAGCGCAGGCGGAGCTTCAATTTCGGAGCGTGTGAGCTTGAGCACCTCGGAGGCGGAATCCACTACCAGGCCAAGCAGTTTGCCGTTTACTTCCGCGACCAGGATGCGGTTCTTGCTGGTGGGCTGGGCAGCGGCTTCGCCAAAACGTTTGCGCAGGTCAATGATGGAAACGATTTTGCCGCGCAGGTTGATGACGCCTTCCAGGTAGTCAGGCGCATCGGGCACGCCGGTGATTTCAGGCACGCGCACGATCTCGTGCACAGTGGTGATGGGCACGCCGTAGGTCTCGCGGCCCACCCGGAAGCCGACGATTTGCAGGTCCTTCTCCATGCTGTCCCGCTAGGCTCGCGCCGCCGCGGCCGCGGCCCGCCGCTCGGAAGAGCCCCTGGCGGCCTCCTGGATGGATTCGAGTACGAAGCGGTCCATGGCATCCAGAAGGGCGCGCGCCATCTTTGACATCTGCTCCGCCGAGGCCGCCAGTTCGGTGGAGCCGGAAGTGCTCTGCTGCACCAGTTCGCGCATACGCTCCATGGCTTTCACCACCGCCTGCGCCCCGGAAGCCTGTTCCTCCACCGAGGAGCTGATCTCGTGGGTGATTTCGTTCAGCCGGGTGGTGGCCTTGGCAATCTGCGAAGAGCCGTGCGACTGCTCGTTGGTGGCGGCACCGATTTCCTGGGCGAACTTGTAAACCTCGGTGACCACGTTGGAAATTTTCTTCAGCGCGCCGTTGAGCTCCTGGCCCAGGGTGAGGCCCTCGTTGACGATGGCGGTGCTGCGGTCCATGTTGTCCACGGCCTTGCGGGCTTCGCGCTGAATGCTCTGGATGAGCTCGGAAATTTCCTTGGTGGACTGCGCCGATTTTTCCGCCAGCTTGCGGACTTCATCGGCGACCACGGCGAAACCCAGCCCGTGCTCGCCGGCACGGGCGGCTTCAATGGCGGCGTTCAGGGCGAGGAGGTTGGTCTGCTCGGCCAGGTCGTCAATGACTTCAATAATTTTGCCGATGTCGTCGGCGCGCTGGCCGAGGACGTCAATGATGTCGCCGGAGGAGCGGATGGCCAGGTTAATGCGGTTGAGCCCGTCGGTGGCCTTGTCCATGGTGGCGATTCCGTTGTGCACTTCCTCGCGGGAGCGGTTGGAGATGTCGAGAAGGACGCGGGCGGTATCGGCCACGCGCTGGATGGAGGCCACCATCTCGTCAATGGAGGCGGAAGTTTCGCTGACGCTGGAAGCCTGCACCTGCGTGTTCTTGACCATGTTCTGCACGTTGATGCTCATTTCGTGCATGGTGCTGGTGACTTCATCAATGGCGGAAGAAGCCTGCAGGCTGATTTTGGCGGATTCGTCGGAGGCGCTGGCCACCTGGTTGGAGCCGCTGGCCACCTGGGAGGAGCCATCGCGGACCGAACGCACCAGGGTGCGCAGGCCATCCACCATGCGGGCAAAGGCGTTGCCCAAGGTGTCGTGACGGGAACGCGGGGTGACCTTGACGGTTAGGTCGCCGCCGGCAATGGCTTCCGACACGCCCGCCATTTCCTTGAGGTAGGTGACCATTTTGGTGAAGGTGCGGGCCAGGGCGCCAATTTCGTCATCGCGCTGGATGTCAATTTTGTGGTCGAGTTCGCCGGCATCGGCGATCTGGTTGGCCACCGACATCAGGTCGTTCAAGGGGTCGGTAATGGATTTGGCGGTGCGGTAAGCGATGGCGATGCCCAGCAGCAGAGCGAGCAGGGTGCCGGTAATGGCGACGGCGGAAGTGGCGGCGGCGGCGGTTTCATCGGATTTGCGGCGCTCATCCACAACTTTGCGGTTCTCGCCGTCGGCCACATCGAGGGCGCCGCTGGAATTTTTGATCCATTCGGCCGCGTCCTTCTGCAGATAGAAGATCTGCAGCTCGGCGACAGTGGCGTTGCCGGCGTCCACATCCTTGCGTTTGGTAACCAGGGGCTGGGCGAATTCGGTGGCCCAGTTGCGCTCGTACTGCTGAACCTTGGCGAGGGCGTAACGCTGCTGATCGGAGTTGGCCTTGGTCTTGGCGTCATTGATGAACTCCTGCAGCTTGCCAATGCCGTCGTACATCTTCTCCATCTCGCGGGTATCGCCGCTGAGCAGGTAGTTGCTGAGGAAGAGGCGGTTTTGCATCATCTGGAAGCGCACCGAGTCGGTGGCTTCGGCCATGGCCAGGGATTGGGCGGCAGCAGTTTTGGCGGCGTGCTCGCGCTGCACCGCGATCATGTTGACCAGGAACAGCATCACCACCATGGCGAGGATGGCGCCGAAATTGGTGTACAGCCTTCTGCCGATCGTCATGCCAAACTCCTTGCTTGCCGGCCTGCTCGCGCCCGTTTCAGCTGCGGCCGTGCGCTGGGCGCGCTTTCTTCCTGCCCGGGATACAAATTGGGTTACGCCGCTGGGGCCGTGTTCCCCGGGAGAAACTCATGTGCAAGGCCGGTGCCAGCCCGCGGGCGCTGGTTACCCCTGGTGACCATCATCCAACCCTCATGTGTTACCAGCAACTTACAAAGGTAACTAGGGTGCTTGCCGGGTTACGGAGCGGTGCGGGGAAAGAGCCGGGTCTCCATTCGCGGGCGGTCGGGGCGGGCCCGGGTTTCAGGCTGAGACGGGCAAAGGCGGTGTTCACAACTTGAGACCAGGCGCGCAATTTGCTTGACTCAAAATGAGATTCCAAGGTACTTTCCTTCTTAAGTCTAAGCAACATAAAGCTTTGTAACGATAACGCAGCGGCAACCACGCATGCAGGCTGGGAATACGACTGTGCCTCGAGGTGCTGTTCCCCGGTTGCAGAACTCTTTCCAAAAGTTGCTGCTGGATTTTTCGCTTGCCGGTTCTCTGCACAGCACCCCTGAATCATTAATTCAATTGTTTCTGCGGTCAACCCGCGAATTCTTCGGCGTTCCCGGCGCGTACTTTTGGCGCAAAGTCGCTCCCGATGTGCTGGTGGGTGAGGAAGCGGACGGACACGTGGCGGAGGAGTTCCGCGGCCTGCGGCTGAAGAACGATGAAAGTGCCGTCACGGCGGAGGCGATACAGAGCGGCCGAACCCTGTTCGTGAACGACATAGACCAGCAGCGCTATCCCATGGCGAAGCGCTTCCAGGTGCGTTCTCTCATGGCCGCGCCGTTGGTAGTTGGCGGGGAGGCGATGGGCGCGGTGGTGTTCCTGCACACCAGCGACAGCCAATTTTTCAATGAAGACCTGGCAGCCAAGGCCACGATTCTGGCCGGCCAGCTGGGGAGCCTGCTGGAAGCGCAGCGGCTCTTTGCCATGGCCGATGCGCGCGCCCAGGAGTTACACCAGTTGCTGGAGATTTCCTCCGAACTGGGGGGCAGCAGCCGGCTGGATGAATTTCTGAAGAAGTTCGTGGTGCGGGCCGCCCAATTCCTGGGTTTCGGCCGTTCTTACATCGCGTTGCTGGAGGGTGAGAGCTGCCAGGTGAGGTGGGTGGCGGAGAACGGAGAGGCGCACCCGCTGGAGGTGAGCTTTCCGGCCGACGCGGCGGCGCGGGTGCTGGGTTCGAAGGAAGTGTTCTGGACCGACGATATCCGGCAGGTGGCGGAGGCGGACCAGGAGAGCGCCGCCAAGCACAACGTGCGCCAGGTGCTGACCGTACCGCTGCTCAGTTCAGAGGGGCGGACGCTGGGCATGTTCGGCGTTCTCGACCGGCTGGACCAGGCGGGCATTTCCCCTGAAGACATCCGTCGCGCGCGCGCCCTGGCGGCGCCGGTGGCAGTGGCCCTGGAAGCGGCGCGGAACCTGCATCTGGCCAAGCAACACGGAGGCCGCGCCGAAGACTTGATGGCCATGGCGCTGGAACTGAACTCTGTGCTGCGGCTGCCGGAATTCGCCCAAAGCTTTACCGCGCGAGCGGCGGAGATGCTGGGTGCGGCCTCGGCCGCCCTGGCCCTGGCGCAACCTTCGCACCTGGAAGTGGTGGCGGTGCGCACGGCGGAGACGGTTCCCGAAAAAGGCGTGCTGCGGCGGCTGGCGGTGGCGCTGGGCGACGTGGTTGCCGACCGCAAGGAAGCGATCACCGCCGGGCAAGGGCTGGAATTGCTGGGCCACGTGGCCGCCGACCTGCAGTGGAAGGACGTGGTGCTGGCCTGCCTGCATGGCGGCGAGGCCGAACTGATCGGCATACTGTGCCTGGCCAACCGGGGCAAGCCGCTGACAGCCGGCGACCGCAACCTGCTGCAGGCGCTGGCGGGGCATGCCTCCGTGGCCCTGGAAAATGCGCGCCTGTTCACCCGCATGGACCAGGCCAACCGCCACTGGATGGAGATTTTCGACGCCATCAGCGATTTCATCGTGGTGCACGATGCGCAACAAAAAGTGCTGCGGGTTAACCGTTCCATGGCGGACTTCATCGGGGTGCGCCCGGGGGAACTGGTGGGCATCAGCATGCGCGCGCTGTTGGCCACAACCGAGCAGCCCGGGCCGCAGCTCTGTCCTTTTTGCCGTCCCGGAGCGGAGGCGGCCGATGAATTTATCCATTCCGTGCTGGAGCGCACCTACCTGGTTTCCACCTCGCGCATTCACGGTCCCAACAACGAGGGCGGGCTGCAGACCATCCATGTGCTGAAGGACATCAGCGACCGGCGGGAGGCGGAACGCCGCTATCGCGAACTCTTCGACAACATCCAGGAGGGCCTGTATTTCACCAGCACCGAGGGGCGTTTTATCGAAGTCAACGACGCGCTGGTGCGCATGCTGGGATACGGCAGCCGGGACGAGTTGCTGCAGGTGGATATTCCCAGCCAGGTCTATTTCGATCCCCGGGGACGGGAGCGTTTTCGCGCCCGTATGGAGGAGACGGGGGTGGTGCGCAACTACGAGGAAACGCTGCGGCGCAAGGACGGGGCTCCCATCCACACGCTGCAGAATTCGTTTGCGGTGCGGGACGCGGAAGGCAAGGTGACGCAGTTCCGCGGTCTGATCCTGGACATCACCGAGCTGAAGAATTCGCAGGCGGAACTGCAGCGCGAGCGCGATTTCAACAACAAAATTCTGAATAACACGCAGAGCATCATTCTGGTGACCGACACAGCCGGGCAGGTTACTTATGCCAACCGGCGGTGGTACGAAAGCGGCGCCTACAATCCGCAGCAATGGCTGGGACAGCCGCTGGCGGAGATGGTGGTGCCGGCGCGGCGAGCCAACCTGGAAGCGGCGCTGGAAGCCACGCTGGCCGGGCAGCAGGTGGACAACCTGGAGTTGCCCATCACCCGGGCGGATGGGCGGGCCGGGCAATTTTCCATCAACCTGAGCCCCATGCGCGACGAGCAGGGGGAGGTAAGCAGCATCGTGGTGGTGATGACCGACATTTCCGATGTGGCGCTGATGCACTCCAAGCTGATGCACGCGGAGAAAATGGCGGCGGTGGGGCAGCTGGTGTCAGGCGTGGCCCACGAGGTGAACAATCCGCTGACCGCGATTCTGGGTTTCGCCGACCTGCTGATGGAAAACGCCGAGCTGCCGGAGTCGGCGCGCAAGGATTTGCGTGTGATCCTGCAGGAGGCGCAGCGCACCAAGCAAATTGTGCAGAACCTGCTCAGCTTTGCGCGGCAGATGCCGCCGCAACGCAAGCCGGTGCAGGTGAACTCCATCCTGCGCCGCACCTTGCAGCTGCGCGCGTATGACTTCAGCAGCCACGGGGTGGAGGTGAGCGAACGCTTTTGCGAGCCCCTGCCCGAGGTGGTGGGCGACCCGCACCAGCTGCAGCAGGTGTTTTTGAACATTCTGAACAACGCCTACGACGCGGTGCGGGAAATCGGACGGCCGCCTCGTATTGAAATTGAAACATCCATCGTCGCCGGCTGGGTGCAGGTGCTGTTCCGCGACAACGGCAACGGCATCAGCAATCCTGACCGCATTTTCGATCCATTTTTCACCACCAAGGAAGTGGGCAAGGGAACCGGATTGGGGCTGAGCATCTGTTACGGGATCCTACGCGAGCACGGGGGCGAAATCAGCTGCCACAACAACGCGGGCCGGGAGGGCGCGACCTTCCTGGTGCGCCTGCCCCTGTCCGCGGAAGTGGCGGAAACCATTGTCGCTGCAGGAGCGATGCAAACATGACCAACCTTTGTCCGGATAGCGCCAATCTGCCGCTGTTGCTCATTGAAGATGAGCCTTCAGTGATGGCCTACGTGCGCGCCGCCCTGGAGCGCAGCGGCTATCCTGTGGTGGCGGCCCATTCCGGCGCGGAAGCGCTGCAACTGCTGGCCGGAGGCTCCTTCCTGGGCGTGATTTCCGACATGCGCACGCCGGGGGGCGTGGACGGCGCCGATGTGCACGCCTGGATCGCGGGCCACCGCCCGGAACTGACATCGCGCCTGGTCTTCATTACCGGCGACATCGCCAATGAGGAGACCGTGGCCACGCTGCAGAAAACCGGCGCGCCCTGCGTGGAAAAACCGTTTCGCGTGCAACAACTGCTCGAGGTGGTGGAAAAGACCATCGGGAAGGCACCATGAGTGAAGACGGCCGCATTCGCCTGCTGATCGTGGACGACGAGCAGAGCATTCGCAAGCTCTGCGTGAAAATCGGGGAGTCGCTGGGATTCGTCTGCTGGGAATCGGAAAGCGCGGAAGACGCGCTGGCCACCCTGGAAAGCCAGACGCCCGATCTGATCCTGGTGGACCTGCGCATGGCGCAGATGTCCGGGCTGGAATTCCTGGAGACGGTGAAGAAGCAGTCGCCGCGCACCGAGGTGGCCATCATCACCGGCTACGGCTCCATTGACAATGCGGTGCAGGCGATGAAGCTCGGCGCTTACGACTACATCACCAAGCCCTTTCGCCTGGAAGAGATGAAACTCATCCTGCAGCGCATGGCGCAGAAGGTGCGCCTGGTGCTGGAAAACCGCGCCCTGCGGGAGCGTGTGAGCACGGAGATGGGCGGGATTGTGGGCGCCTCCAAGCAAATCCAGGACGTGCTGGTGCTGATTGACCGGCTGAAGGACACGCGCACGCCGGTGCTGATCAGCGGCGAGAGCGGGACCGGCAAGGAACTGGTGGCTCGCGCCATCCACTTCCGGGGAGCGCTGGCCAAGCGGCCTTTCATGGCGGTGGACTGCGGTTCGCTGGTGCCCACCCTGATTGAGAGCGAGCTCTTCGGGTACGAAAAAGGGGCGTTCACGGGGGCGTTGCGCTCCAAGGCGGGCCTGTTTCAGGCAGCGGACGGAGGCACGATTTTCCTGGACGAAGTGGGCGAGCTGCCGCTGGAAATGCAGGCCAAGCTGCTGCGGGTGCTGCAGGAGAAAGAAGTGCGGCCGGTGGGAAGCAATCAGAAGATCAAGGTGGAGGTGCGGGTAATGGCGGCCACCAACCGCGACCTGGAAGCGGCGTACAAGGCGGGCACCTTCCGCAAGGATCTTTACTTCCGGCTCAACGTGGTCACGGTGCATCTGCCCTCCTTGCGCGACCGGCGCAGCGACATTCCCGACCTGGCGCAGTGGTTTCTGAGCCGTTACGCGCCCACCCAGCCCATCAAGATCACGACCGCGGCCATGAAGTGCCTGCGCGCCTACGACTGGCCGGGGAACGTGCGCGAGCTGGAAAACTGCATCGAGCGCGCCGTGGCGCTGGGCGACCAGCAGGTGATTGACACCGGCGACCTGCCACCGGGAATTCAATCCCTTTCCCCATCCAGCGATGGCCCGGCGGAGCAATTCATTCCCACAACCACCTCCACCGATCTGGAGGACATCGAGCGGGTCACGATTGAGCGTGTTTTCGAGCAGGTAAACGGCGACAAGACCCTGGCCGGGCAATTGCTGGGCATCAGCCGTGCCACTCTTTATCGCAAGCTCAAACGCTATGGCATCGGGATGAAGGCTGCGGCAACCTCAAGCTCAGCACTTCCCCAGGGCCCTCCCGGCAACACCGTGCACTGAAGCGTGCCAGGTGGGCGCGTATACTTTCCCCGGACCGGTGAAACCATGGCAGAGGACCCCAGCGGAGCCTTATTCCTGCAGTTCTCATCCCGCAAGCTGCAAGCACTGGCCTCCCGCGTTGATACTTGCCTGGCTCGCTTGAACCAGGAGCAGATATGGGCGCGCAACGGCGACCATGAGAATGCCGTGGGCAACCTGGTTCTCCACCTTTGCGGCAACGTGGGCCAGTGGATTATCTCCAGCATCGGGGGCGCGCCCGACCACCGCCAGCGCGAGGCCGAGTTCTCCGCCCGCGGCGATGTCAACGGGAAAGAGCTGCGCGACCGCCTGGCCGCCACGGTCAGCCAGGCGACTGCCGTCATCAGCGCTCTCAATGCCAAGCGCCTCTCCGACCGGGTGGTGATTCAGGGGACGGATGTCTCCGTGCTCGACGCCATCTACCACGTGGTGGAGCATTTTTCCATGCATGCCGGACAGATCATTTTTATTACCAAGATGCGGACCGCGGCTCCCCTGGACTTCCGCCTCGATTAGCGCTCAGCCGCCCGCCAGGGCGCCAGGCGCACAAGTGGAGGTTGCGCCAGGAGCCGAACGCTTGCCGCTTAAGCCCTAGCGCGCGGAACTGGCCAGCAACGATCCCACGCTCGGTTTGTAATCGTAAAAATCCGCTACCTGGTGCAGGTAGTCAATGATGCGCTCGTCGTACTGCTGTTTGAGAGCGGGGGTGAGCACGTTGTGGAGGGCGTTGGGATCGCCGGCCAGGTCGAAGAGATAGCTCTCGGCGGGAGAATCGTAGGTCACGTAGAGGAAGCGTGCGTTCTCGTCCAGGATTCCGTAAACGGCACGTACGTCCGAAGCGAGGAACAGATCTTTGCGCGAGTAGCTTTCCAGTTCCTGCCGGGTGGCTGCGAACAGGGGATGGCCAAGCATGGGATCGTGGACAATGGGCCGGTGGCCGAGCAGGTAGTAAAGCGTGGGCGTGATGTCGGTCAATGCTGAGACCCGGTGGTCGTCATAGACAACCTGGCCGAGCAGCCTGGCCGGCAGGCGCACCAGCAGGGGCACGCGGATGATCTCGGGATAAATGCTGGTGGAGTGACTGTAGCGCCCGAACTGGCCCGTGGCATCGCCGTGGTCGGAAGTGATGACGATGATGCTGTCGTCATACAGGCGGCGCGCTTTCAGATATTGCATGAATCCGCCCAGGCAACCGTCCACCTGGTGCACTTCGTAAGCGATGCGGTTATTGAAGCCGGGGCGAGTCCGCCAGTTGGCGCTGGTCGGCCGCGGCAGGTCGTTGTGCGCGAACTGGTGCACGTTCATGGGCTGGGCATAGAAGAGCACCGGCCGGGAGCGGTCGTGGCGGTCGAGAAAATCTTCCGTTTGCTGCACCGTGGAACAAACTTCGAAACGGTTCCACAGCGGCTTGTCGGTATCCAGCTTCACCATGTCATCGCTGGGCGACAGCAGTTGGCTCAGCACCGTGTCGTAACTGACTGCCATCTGGTAGCCGTCGGTCCGGGCCAGCTTTTCCAGCCCATTTACTTTTGAAAACGGTTGCAGATAGTGGGCGTGCAGGAGCATGGCGCCCGCCCAGATGGCCGGCTCTGAAAGCGTGGTTCCGGAGTATTGCGTGTACACGTTATGCAGCACCACGCTGTCGCGCGCCAGCGCGTCCAGATTGGGGGTGAAGTCCACCTTGGGGTTGTAGGCCCCCAGGTAATCGGGGCGCAGGGAATCAATCACGAAGATAAAAATGTTGGGACGGTAGCCGTGGCTGGCAAGCAGCGGGTTTACCAGTTTTACCTCCACGGCGGAAGCGCCGCGGATATCGGAGTATTCGCGCAGGATGCGGCACAGGTCGCCACAGTTCTCCTGGGGCGCGTTGCCCAGCAGATCGTGGACCAGTTCAAAGGAGGCGTTCTGCAGAGCGTAGCTCTGCATGCTGCGGTCAATGCCGTCGTCGGTTTGACCCAGGGGCCGCGCCCACAGGATTTTCGAGGCCTGCAGGCCCTTATAAGTGAAGCCGCAAATCAGGAGGACAGCCAGCATGAGCGCCGCCGAATAATGCGCCCGCCGCGGGCGCAGGCGGTACAGGCAAGCGGTGAGGAGAATCCAGAAGACCAGGGTGCAGGTACGCTCCAACACGCCATTCCAGTCGCCGCCGCGAATAAGGGAGGGCAGGGCTATGGCGGCCGCAGCCAACAGCCCAGTCAGCGCCAGGGTGGTTGCTTGCTGGAGTTTGCCGGCGCCGGACTGGACATTTTTCTCCTGCTGCCCGAGGAAGGGAAGAAGCAGCGAGCCGGCAAACAGGGTCAGAGCAGCGGCCAGACAGGCAGCGTAAAGCTGCCCCGGCCAGCCCTCAAAGCTCATGGCGTTGCTCAGGAAGCGGGCCAGCCCCAGCCACAGTCCGCCAAAACAGAGCGCGGCTATCAGCCCGACGCGCAGGCGCGCCGGGTACCGCGTCCTTTCCGCCGCCAGGCTGATGAAATTGAAGGCGGAGAAGACCGCCACCGCCAGCGTGACGTGCGAAATTATGCTCCAGGCGGTAAGCTCCGCCTCGGCAGCATGGAAGGCGATCGTACCTTTATCCAGGTACGCATGCAGCATTGTCCCCGCGGAATACAGCAACGCCATCAGCACCGCCGCTAGCACCGCCGTGGAATATGCAAAGTGCCCGCTGCTTCCCGCCTCCCGGCGAAGCCAGTGGCGGCTAGCGTCAGGAATGGTGGTGAGGAGCAGCGCAGCCAGAGCCAGCAGGCTGGCAACGTACGCAGCGCGATCGCTTTGTACTGAGGGCATGAACGGCCTGGCCAGCAGGTAAAGACCAGGCAAAGCCAGCATCAGAAAAATGGCCGTGTGCCACGCGTTTTTTCCGCCCGGCCAATAGGCCACGGCTGCCGCTCCCCAAGCCAGCCAGTAGAGCAGGGCATGGTGATGCGCAAACCAGGGCATCCACTCATAGGCCGGCGCTTTGATCAGGGCGTAATAGGTATAGGGCAGAAACGCCAGCAGGCAATAAAGGGACGTCAGCAGCAAGTACGCGCCCCAGCACAACTTAAGGAGAGTGGCGGTGCAGAGCCTCAACAGGAATCACCCTGCTAAGAGTCTCGGCTGGGGGTGATAAGGCCAGCAAGATGCCTTTAGTAAGCTCAGGAATTGGAAAGGAAAGTACGTCCAGGCAATAGCATAGAGGAGGCTGGCAACCCATGCCGGGCGACCTGGACGCCTATTTTGCCGCGGACTCCGGCTTCATCGCGGGGGAAACGGCAGCGAAGTCTACAGCGCTGGTGTTGCCGCCGCACACCAGCACGCCCACGCGCTCGTCCGGGCGCGGCCGATACTGGCCGGCGAGGAGGGCGGCAAGAGCGGCGGCGCCTCCGGGTTCGGCGACAACACGCAAGACATCCCACAGTGCCGCCTGGGCGCGCAGGATGGCGGCGTCGGGTACGAGAAGGACGCTTTCCACGTATTTTTGCGCGATGGGAAACATCACCTCTCCCACTCGGCGCGGGGCCAGGGAATCGGCGGCGATGCCGCCCGCTTCCGCGTCCACGGGGTGGCCGGCCTGGAGAGCCCGGTAGAGGGTAGGGGCGGCCTCGGGTTCCACGCCGATGATGCGAGTCCGGCCGCCGTACCAGGCGGCAATGCCACCAATCAGCCCGCCGCCTCCCACTGCAACCAGCAGCACATCGAGCTGCGGGCATTGCTGCTCCAGTTCCAGGCCGACGGTGCCCTGTCCGAGCAAAGTTTCCGGCTGGTCATAGGCATGAATGGGCAAAGCGCCAGACTCGGCCGTCCATGCCTGGCTGGCCGCCAGAGCATCGGCATAGCGTTCGCCGGTGACCACCAGGTGGGCGCCGTAGCCGCGAATGCGGTCCATTTTTGCCGCCGAGCAGACCACGGGCACAAAAATTCTGGCTGGAACGCGGAGCTTCATGCCGGCAAAGGCCACTGCCGCTCCATGATTGCCGCCCGAAGCGGCCACCACCCCGGCGGGGGGCACCGCTCGCATGAGCAGGTTGGCAAAAGCGCCGCGCGCTTTGAAGGAGCCGGAGTGCTGCAGCAGTTCCAGTTTAAGAACGATGGAGCTTCCGTCCAGGCCGAAATCGCTCCCCTGGACCTCTACCGTGGGTGTTCGCCGTATGTGTTTGCGAATAAGGTTATCGGCACGCGTGATTGCTTCCCGGTCTATGGTCAGGCAGTTCATTTTTGTTTTACAGGCAAGCTCCCAGCTGCTCCTGATGTTAGATGTGCAATTCCCGCGCGGGTTCCACGAACAGGATTGGCGGCGGAGCCGGCGCGCCGGTTCAGAATGTCCAAGCGGCAAACCGGCGGCGAGCTTGAACCACGCCTGCCAGAACGGCAGAGCGTTCCTGTGCGCTGCACAGGCTCCAACTTATGACCAGCAGCAATGCGAGACATGCAAGGGAAAAGGTCGCCATCGCCGGTCGCGCCGGGAGGGAACCCTATTCTTTGTCGCTCAGGTGCATGAGCGGGGAGTGAATGGGATCAACCGCAATCTCGATGCGCGTGTTTCGCGGAAACGAAACGTCGGTTCCATGGTCAATAAAGCGTTCATAGAGGGAGCGGCTCGCGGCCACCGCTCCCAGGCCAACCCCCAGATAACGGGCGCCGGGGGCCATGGCTATAAAACGCCCGAACAGGGCGAAGCCGTTGCTGGCGGCCACGCCGGCGGCCGCTTCGTCCTCCTGGGCGGCATGGGCGGCGAGCAGGGAGAGGGCGATGGGAGCCAGCGTGCTCTTGCGGTCGGGCTGGGCGCCGCCCTCGGCATCAATATGCAGATTTTGCTTTTGCTCGGCCATTACCGCCTGGGCCGTGCCATGCACCTCCTGCTTATAACCGGCGGGGAACTGCATCTGGCGGAAGGAAAAACGCAGAGTGCCATCCCTGCCCCACTTCCCCGCGGGCTTGGCCTGGGTTACCTGGCCGAGCAGCACAGTGTTCTGCGGCACCTCGACCTGATTTTTGTCGTTGAGCAGCGGCTGGGTGACGAGGGCTTTCACTTTTGTGCCGCGCACCGAATTTTTGGAATCGAGGGCGGTCAGCAGCTTGGCGCTTACGATGGCCGGATGCTTGAGCCGGTCGCCTGTTTTGGCGGCGGCTTGCGCGGGAGGAGCCGGAGGCGCTTCCGCAAACGGAACGGCGAGCGGTTGCGACAGGGACAGGGTGTACTGCAATCCCTGGTCCACATACTCGGGGTGAAGCGGAAGCTGGGAAAAGATGAAGCGCTTGGCGCGGTCCCATTTGCGCAGGCCGGCAAAACTGGAGACGGTGGCCTTCTCCCGGGCCATGGCATCAGAGAGCATGCGCCGCGGCAGAGAGGGAGGATGCAATCCGGCGGGAGTGGTATCAAAGCGGACCACACGAATGCCGCCGGGACTGGTGGCGGCCTGAAAGGGTACTCTGGTGCCGTCCGGCAACAGGAAAGATGTGAACCGCAGAGTGGCCTGGTGTGGAGGGGTAAAATCGGCGTGCTCCAATGCCTGCAAATGAACTTTGCGCGGCGCCCGGCGGACCTGAACGATGTTTCCTTCCACGGCCGTGCCCGGCGGCAAAACCAGCCGGTTATCAAGGTAGAGGGGATAAACGGTGTGCGCCTCAACGCCCCTGCCTTTGCGCATGCGCACGTCGTGATTAATCTGGATTTCGATGAGGGAGCCGCGTTTCAATGATGCCGCGCCGGGGTGGGTTTGCGACCAGGCGGGGAATTGAAACAAAAGACAGGCCGCTGACGCAGCGATCAGAACCTGGAAACTTCGCATGGCTGGGAACTCCACTGAAACAGCTTTGTGGCGCCAATTCTACTCCCAACCACCCGAGGAAACGCAAGTCGGCGGGCGGCAGCAAAGGCGCCCGTAAGCGGGCTGCGCGGGGCCACAAAGCTGGCGCGCAGGGAGCGCGCCTGGATGGCGGGAAGTGCGCGGCGGCGGTTGCGCACCGTATAATCAAGCCCATCTCATGCCGGCCACCCTGGACTCCATTCTGGCTGCCACCCGCAGGCGTGTAGCTCGCGCCAAGGCGGAGGCGGACATGGGCCAGCTCGAGCGGGAAGCGGCAGCACACGTTCCGCGAGGATTTGGAAAACAACTGCGCCAGGCCGCCGGGCGCGGAGTGGCGGTGATCGCCGAACTGAAGAAAGCTTCGCCTTCGCGGGGGATCATTCGGGCGGACTTTGACCCGGAACAGCTGGCGGGTGAACTGCAGGCGGGAGGAGCGAGCGCGCTTTCGGTCCTCACCGATGAGGAGTTCTTCCAGGGCTCGCTGCAGAATTTGCGGCGAGCCTCTGCGCAGGTTTCGGTGCCCTGCCTGCGCAAGGATTTCATTGTAGATGAATTTCAGCTGCTGGAATCGCGGGCCAATCACGCCGATGCTGTGCTGCTGATTGTGGCGGCGCTGGCTGATCCGGACCTCAGCGGGCTTTGCGAGAGAGCGCGCCGGCTCGCTCTTGACGTTCTGTGCGAAGTGCATGACGAGGGCGAGCTGAAGCGGGCGCTGGCGGCCGGTTGCGAAA
>DATGGJ010000116.1:0-3356 GCA_035308585.1 Terriglobales bacterium | reverse complement strand
TGAATGATTTTGGTCTGCGAGCACTCCCAGGGGATGCGCAGGGCGTCAATCAGCAGGTGGTCGGGGACGGGCGAGAGGCGGCGCACCGCTTCCACCATGGCCTCCACCGACGCCCAGTAGATGTTGAGCTGGTCAATGCGGGCGTTGTCCACGGCGGCTACGGAAATGGCAAGGGCGTGCTCGCGGATGCGCTCGGCCAGCACCTCGCGGCGCTCCGGTTTGAGCAGTTTGGAGTCGCGCAGGCCGCGGATGCGATAACCGGGATCGAGGATGACCGCTGCGGCCACCACGGGCCCGAAAAGCGAGCCACGGCCCACCTCGTCCACACCGGCCACCAGCGTGGCCCCCGTCGCCCAGGCGCGCTTCTCATAGCGGGTGGTGCAGCGCAAAGATTTCAGCAGGCGCAGCTTGGCCGCGGCTTTGGACAGCTTCTTTCCTTTGCGGGCAGTTTTTCGCGGCATGGCAAGATCGGCTGACCTCAATATCGCCTAGTGGGAGAGCGCGGCGCAAGAAGATGTTTTGGAGGGAAACAGCTAAGATGATGATGCCCGCGCCACCGGGCGTATGGCGGTTGGAGATAGCCGATGGAGCAAATGGATGACGAACCCAGTTGTTCGCACCCTGCCACGGTGCTTGGCGGCTTGCTTGACGGCTGTTCTTCTGTTCTGCTGCCTCGCCGCCGCCCAGACTGAGAACTCCGCGCAAATCTCCGGGGTGGTGACCGACAGCAGCGGCGCGGCCATCCCAGCAGCCAAGGTGGTGCTCTCCACTCCCGGATTTCAGGCCACCCGCATAACGGACCGGAGCGGCCGCTTCAGCTTCGACAACGTGCCTGGGCAGGAGGGTAGCGCGCTGGCCAGCGCCGCCGGGTTCGGCACTCGCGAGCTGGCTTGGACGGCTGCGAGCGGGCGACTGCAGATCGCGCTCGCGCCCGCCGGCGCCGCTGAGCAAGTCACGGTGACGGCCAATCGCGTCGGCACGCGCGTGGTTGACACCCCCACCAGCGTGGTGGTGCTTTCGCCTGAGGACATTGCGGCCACGCCCGCCCTGACTACCGACGACAAGCTGCGCCAGGTAGGGGGCTTCAGCCTGTTCCGCCGCAGCGACAGCCGTACCGCCAACCCAACCTCCCAGGGCGCCTCGCTGCGCGGCCTGGGGGCCAGCGGCGCCAGCCGCGCCCTGGTGCTGGCCGATGGTTTCCCCCTCAACGATCCCTTTGGCGGCTGGGTGTACTGGGACCGCGTACCAGCCGCGGAAATTGAGGGCCTGGAGGTAGCCGGCGGCGGGGCTTCGCATCTCTACGGTTCCGACGCGCTGGGCGGGGTGGTGAATGTGCTGCGCCAACCGGTGGACCACAACGCATTCGCGCTCGAAACCTCTTACGGCAACGAGGACACGCCCGGCGTTTCCTTTATGGGCAGCCACAGGGCGGGCAAGTGGGCGGGCGCGATTTCCGGCGAATTATTTCGCACCGACGGCTACATTGATGTGCCCCTGAGCCTGCGTGGGAGCGTGGATACGCCGGTGAACTCCGAACACGCCACCGGGGAAGCCACGGTGGAGCGAAAATTCGGGGCGAACGCCGGTGTGTTTGCCCGCGGCTCGCTGCTGGGAGAAGAGCGCCAGAACGGAACGCCGCTCACCCCCAACCGCACCACCATTCGCGAACTGGACCTGGGCGCGAACTGGAATTCCCAGTCGCTGGGAGCCTTTACGCTGCGTTCGTACCTGAGCCGGCAGGTGTACAACCAGAATTTTTCCGCCATTGCCCCAGACCGCAACAGTGAGACTCTTTCCCGCGAGCAGCGCGTCCCGGCCCAGCAGGTGGGCTTTTCGGCCCAGTGGACGCGCAACCTGGGGGCGCGCCAGAACCTGGTGGCAGGCGCGGAAGAATGGAACGTGCATGGGGAAAGCGACGAGATCGGCTTTTCGCAGGGGCTGGCGAGCAGCAGGTCGCAGGCCGGCGGGCGGGAGAACAACTGGGGCGCCTACGGGGAAGACATGATCAGCCTTACGCGGCGCACGCTGCTGACGGTGAGCGGGCGGGTGGACCGCTGGCAGAATTTTCAGGCTTTCTCCGCCAAGCTGCCTCTGTTTGGACCGGGCGGAACGGTCACTCCCTTTCCTGACCGCAGTGAATCCTTCTTCAGCCCGCGGCTGGCGGTTCTGAGGCGGGTGACGGGAAAAATTTCCCTGACCGGCTCGGCTTACCGCTCCTTCCGCGCGCCCACTCTGAACGAACTCTACCGCTCGTTTCGGGTGGGGAACATCGTGACCCAGGCCAACGACCAGCTGCTGGCCGAGCGCCTGACGGGAGCGGAAGCCGGAGCCATCTTCACCGGCTGGGACCAGCGGTTCATGTTGCGGGGAAATTTCTTCTGGAGCGACATTACCCGCCCCATCGCCAATGTGACGCTGAAGGTGACTCCGGAACTGATCACGCGCCAGCGGCAGAACCTGGGCCGCACCCGCTCGCGCGGGGTGGAGGTGGAGGCCGACGAGCGGCTGAGCAACGCCATCACCCTCTCCGGGTCGTATGAATACACGGATGCGACGGTGACCAGTTTTTCCGCCAATCCCGCGCTGGTGGGATTGTGGATCCCGCAGGTGCCACACCAGCAATTCACCGTGCAGGCGCGATACGTGAAACCTTTTGTGCTGGTGGGGGTGCAGGGGCGATATGTCGGTACTCAGTTCGATGACGACCAGAACCTGCTGCCCCTGGCGCGCTTCTTCGTGCTGGACGCTATCGTTTCCCATCCCTTGCGGCCGGGCGTGGAAGTGTTTGTGGCGGGTGAGAACCTGCTGAACCAGCAGTATCAGATCGGGCGTACCCCGGTGCTGACGGTGGGCCCGCCGATCCTGGTGAGGGCGGGGCTGAGGCTGGAGTTCGGAGGAAGGTAACCTGGGATGATGCCTTCCCGGGGAGGGCCACGCGCCGAGGGCACCCGCGTCACAAAAGCCAGTACCGAGACGTGTCTTCGGCTGAAGCCACGCAATTTCAAAAGAGATCTGGCGACGCATCCCGGGCCCAGTGCGGCTGGCACTGCCACGCGGGCGAGGGCGCCCGCGCCACAAAAGCCAGTACCGAAACGTGTCTTCAGCTGAAGCCACGCAATTTCAAATCAGATCTGGCGACGCGTCCCCGGCCCCTAGTACTGCCACGCGGGCGAGGGCGCCCGCGCCACAAGAGCTAACTGCTAGTTCTGACAACGGACAACTGACAACTGCCCACCGCTTTACTCCACTTCGCGCAGGCGGGCGGCCTTGCCGCGGAGAGCGCGCAGGTAATAGAGCTTGGCGCGGCGCACGCGCGAGGAGCGGACCACGTCCACCCGGTCAATCACCTTGGAATT
>DATGGJ010000115.1:0-2050 GCA_035308585.1 Terriglobales bacterium | reverse complement strand
CGGCGGAAACCAGGCCTCCCGTTCGCTCCGGCCTGCGGCGCTGGGCGGACCGCGGCCCTCTACTGCTCTACTCTCTGGTGGTGATTGGCATCCTGGTGGCGGTGAACTACATCTCGCGCGACCACAGCAGCAGTTGGGACCTCACCCTCAACCAGATCCATAGCCTTAGCCCGGAATCGGTGAAGGTTGTGCGGGAGCTCAAGTCACCCCTGCACCTCATCTATTTCGACCATGCGGAAGGTTTCGGGCATGCCCGCGAGTTCCTGAGCAAGTATCAGCGGCAGTCGAACCAAGTGGACGTGCAGTACATCGAGCCTGATCGCCATCCCGACAAAGCCCGGCAATACGGCATTCAGAGTTACGGCACGCTGGTGGTGCAGGCGGAAGGCCGCAAGCAACTGGTCAACAGCCTGAGCGAGGAGGACGTCACCAACGCCCTGGTGCGCGTCCTGAAGGGCGGGCGCAAGGTGGTGTACTTTGCCCAGGGCGAAGGCGAACATGATCCCGACGACGCCGGCCGCCACGGCTGCAGCCAGGTGAAGAAAGCGCTGGAAGACGATAACTTCACCGTGAAAACCCTGGTCCTGGCGCAATCGCCAAAGGTTCCCGCGGACGCAGCCGTGCTGGTAATTGCCGGTCCCACGCACGACCTGTTGGAACCGGAAGTCAGCGCCATTTCTGACTACTTGTCCAACGGCGGGCGAGTGCTCTTTTTGCTGGGCCCGGAGAGCAAGGGGCCACTGGTGGACTATATCGAGTCCAAGCTGGATGTAAAGCTCACGACCGATATCGTGGTGGACACCAGCGGCATCGGGCGCCTGTTCGGGGCCAGCCAGTTGATGCCCATCGTGGCCCACTACGACGACCATCCCATCACTAAGGAGATGACCCAGCTGGCGACCCTTTTCCCTTACGCGCGCACAGTGGAGCCGGGCGACGAAAAAGACTCCAAGGCCAGCGTGAGTCCGCTGCTGGAGACCTCGGCGGCCAGCTTTGCCGCCACCAACTTCAGCCTGCAACAGGTGAACCTCGACCCCAAGACCGCGCGCCACGGGCCGCTGACCTTGGCGGTAGCCGGCACGCTGCCGGGAGCCAAAGCCGGCGATGAAGGGCGTTTTGCAGTCTTCGGCAGCGCCGACTTCATCATTAACCCCATCATCGGCTTCAATGGCAACCAGGACCTGTTTTTGAACGCCATCAACTGGCTGGCTTCGCAGGAGGCGTTCCTCAGCATCCGGCCGAAGCCGCCCAACAACACGCCCATCAATTTGTCGGAAACGCAGATGCGCGCCGTCTTCTGGTCGGCGCTGGTGGGGCTGCCGTTGCTCATAGTGCTGAGTGGAATGGGCGTGTGGTGGAAGCGCCGGCGGGCGTAGAGGCAAGCATGAAGGGCTTGATTCGTCTGGCGATTGCGGTGGTCGTGCTGGCGGGACTGGGCGGCCTATACCTGTGGTTAGGAAAGCAAAGCAAGCCGGCGGAGGCAGCCAAGCCCGCTCTGGCGACTTTCGATTCCGGCTCAGTGCAGCAAATTTTCATCCAGGATGGCTCCAACCCTGCGGTCACGCTGGCCAGACAGGGCGGCAACTGGCGCCTGCTCCAGCCCTATCCCTACGCTGCTGACAACGGCGAGGTTAGCACCCTGTTGAGCACGCTCTCCGGGGTTCACCCTTCGGAACAGCTCGGCCCGCAAAAGGACTTAAGCATCTTCGGGCTGGACAAGCCCAGCACGGTGCAGTTGCAGATGGCCCAGGGCAAACAGCTGCAATTCGAGTTCGGCTCTGACGTGCCCGCCGGCGGCGGAGTCTACCTGCGCACCGGTTCGTCCCCGGACGTGGTGACCGTGCCCTCCTATATCAAGACCGACGCGGTCAAGTCCGCTTTTGACCTGCAGGACCGCACCGTGCTTCATTTCTCCTCCGACAGCCTGACTGGGCTCACCTTCCAGGAAAAGGGCCAGAAGGCCAGCTTTGAGCGCAAGGACGGCAAGTGGCCGGAGGCGAAGCAAAGCGACATTCAGAACCTGGTGGACACCCTGCAGAACGCCCGCATG
>DATGGJ010000114.1:0-2671 GCA_035308585.1 Terriglobales bacterium | reverse complement strand
ATCCCCCAGTTCGCAGTTGATGATCACGCTGTAGGAGCGGATGCGACACTCCGCGCCAATGCGTGTGGCGCCCAGCAGTTGCACAAACGGTTCAATGACCGTGTCCGGCCCCACCGCAACATCGCAATCCACCACGCAGGTTTGTGGCTGGTAGATGGTGACACCCTCATCCATCAATTGCTGGCACTTCTTCATCCGCAGCTCGGCATCCACCTCGGCCAGTTCCTGCCGCGTGTTGCAACCCAGCACTTCGTGCGCATCAGGCGCCTGCAAGGCAACAACTTTTTCCCCGGCCCGGGCCAGGAGCGCAGCCATATCGGTGAGGTAGTACTCGTGGTGTTTGTTGTCGGTGCCCAGTTCGCGGATGTGCTCAAACAGTGGCTTGGTGGCAAAGGCGTAGAAGCCGGCATTGATTTCCCGCAGCGCGCGCTGGCTTGCGCTCAGCGATTTCTCCTCCACAATGGCTTCCACCTCCCGGCTGCCATTGCGGAAGATGATGCGGCCATAGCCGTAGGGCCGCTCCAGAACAGCGCTCAGCAGAGTCATGGCCGAGCCCTGCTGCAGGTGAGAATCGCGCAGATTTTCGATGGTTGACGGTGAGATGAGGGGCGCATCACCCGAGAGCACCAGCACATGGTCGTAGCTTGAAAGCGCCTCTTGCCCCACCATCAGGGCGTGGCCCGTGCCGCGCTGCTCCTTTTGCAGGATGAACCCGATGCCGCTGCCCGCGAAGGCTTCCTTCACCCGCTCCGCATCGTGCCCGATAATTGCGTACACGTCATTAGGGGGGCAAAGGCGCGTGGCGGCAGTCACCACGTGCGCCAAGAGCGATTTGCCGCCGACATGGTGCAGCACCTTGGGATAGCGCGATTTCAGGCGCGTGCCCTTGCCCGCCGCCAGGATGGCCACCGCGAATTTGCCACCTGTACTGGGCCCCGAGCTGGAACCAGGCCGGACCTTTGCTTTCTCTGATTTCGGCATTTCGCCTCAATATACCTGTTTCTTTCGCACTGAGTACACGGCGGAATTAGAACTCGCGCTTCTTTACAACAAGGTTAAGTGAGGATGCAAAAGCTCGACGGGACCAACAGGAACTCTCTCTGCCCTCGGCGTCTCGGCGGTGAAATTGCTAGAATTAACGGCCTGCGGCGCTGGCCTGTGAGGCCAGTCCCAGAAGATCTC
Organism: Terriglobales bacterium; assembly: GCA_035308585.1. Lineage (GTDB taxonomy): Bacteria > Acidobacteriota > Terriglobia > Terriglobales > Acidobacteriaceae > JAICWP01. The sequence continues at coordinate 1,489 of DATGGJ010000114.1, read as the reverse complement.
GCGCCACACGGTCGGTGGCATGCCGGGCCACTCCCTGCGCCGTTTCCAGATAGTCGCCCAAAATCACCTTTACACCCAGCTTCTCGATGGTGGCCACGTCCACCTCAATCTGGCTGCCCCCTTCGGCGGCGTACTTTGCCTTCAGGTCGGTAGGAACCGGCGTGCGGTTGACCATGGCGTAATCCACAATGCGGGTGCGCGCGTGTTCGTGCAGCACACGAATGTGGTCGGCGGCGCTCAATCCCAGGCTCTCATTGGCCTCCGTCATCAGGTTGCACACAAATACCTTCACCGCTCGCGAGGCGGCTACGGCTTCGGGAATGCCGCGCACCAGCATGTTGGGCACGAGGCTGGTAAAAAGCGAGCCCGGGCCGATGGTAATCAGGTCCGCTTCGGCGATGGCCGTAAGGGTTTGCGGCAGCGGCTGCGCGTCTGGCGGACGAAGATGGATTTCTACAATCCGTTCGGTGCTGGCGGTGATGTTGGTCTCGCCCGCCACACGCGTGCCATTGGCCATTACCGCTTCCAACTGCACGTCGGTGGTGGTGGAGGGATAAATGTGCCCGCGGGTGGCAAGAATCTCGGATGATTGCTTCACCGCCTCGGCAAAATCGCCGGTAATAGCGGTAAGCGCGGTCAAAAACAAGTTGCCGAAGCTGTGACCGTTCAGGCCGGCGCCGGCATGAAAGCGGTGTTGAAACAGGCGCGAGAGCAGCGCCTCATCTTCCGACAGGGCGGCAATGCAGTTGCGTATGTCACCGGGCGGCAGGACGTTGAATTCCTTGCGCAATCGGCCGCTGGAACCGCCGTCGTCGGTGACCGTTACCACGGCGCACAACTCGCCCACCCGGCACAGGCCGCCCGCCTTCAGGGTCTCCCCTCCTGCCACATGGTGCTTCAAGCCCTTCAGCAGGGTGGACAGCCCCGTGCCCCCGCCCATGGCAACCACCCGCAAGAGGCCCGAACCGCTTCCCGCCGGTGGGTACCCACCTGCAAACTGCGATGATTCAGACTTCATCAACTCCTTCAGTCCCTTTCTGACGTGGTGGGGGAGGGGGAAGGTTCAGTGCCGGTTTCGGGGTAGAGCAACTCAGTGAAGCGGGGATCTTCGGTGAGATTCTGGAAATCGGAGTCGTTGCGAGCCTGGTAGCGCAGGTTTGGATTCAGGCGAATAGCGTCACCCAAATGCCGCAGCGAGTCCTCGTGCCGCGCCGTCAAGCAGGCCAAGGCTGCCAGCCCGTAATGGACGTAATCGGCCTGTGGCGACTGCTTGAGCAGCTTGTCGAGATGTTCGCGGGCAGCGATGAAATCGCCCAGGTTCATCAAAGAAATGGCGTAATCGAAATGCTCCTCGACGGTCTTAAAGCTGTTGGCGGCCCGGTCCAGGTGCTGGTTACAGGTATTCAGGTGCACGCTTGCGCGGTCGGTCAACTCGCGGATGCCGCTGGCCACCACTTTCTGGAATAAGCCCTTTGCTTTTTCGAACTTA
>DATGGJ010000113.1:0-6942 GCA_035308585.1 Terriglobales bacterium | reverse complement strand
CGATGGCGGCGCGTTTGTGGCGCTTCCACATCAAGCCGGTCATCAGAAAGAAAGTTCCTGCTGTAGCGTAATCAATGATGGCGTGGGTCCTGGGAGATATGACTTTAGGGAGACGATTAGTGAGAGCGCGAGCGCCGATCTCGGCAAGTGCCATAGTTAACCTCCGGTTCTTCTCCAAAGATGCAGCGCTATGGGCAGGAGTTGGCGAGAGGAAAAGCTCAACAGAGTAGCTGGAAGAAGACTAATGGCGGGAGTCATACAGCAGAAGCCATTTTTTGGCTGGTAGCTGTTGCACCGACACAGCCCCGGCTTTTGACCTCCTGACTCCTGACTCCTGACTCCTGAATTTGGGACACCGGCAAAGCGGTCAAAGTTCCGCGAAATATTGCTATCCGCACTTCACTTTTCCGGGAGCAGGAGTCGCGACCGCAGTGTCTACGTGGGCAGAGAAAGGAGGCTCTGCCCATGTTTGAAGACAGCCTGATTGAATCCTCTGGTGTCCTGAAAACGAAACGACCGGCGGCAACAGCGGTGTCGCTGCTGGCGCAATCGCTGCTGGTGGCGATGATGGCGTCACTGCCGCTGCTGTATACGGAAGCGCTGCCCAGGGGGTGGGTTACAACCCTGGTGGCACCTGGGCCGCCTCCGGGTTCTCCAGCGCCGGTGCGGACTGAGCCGGAACACCGGGCCCCGTCTTCGCGCCAGAGCGACATGATCGGCCAGAGACTGCGCGAGCCGCAAGCCATTCCCAAGCACATCGCCCGCGTCGAGGAGGAGGAAGCGCCATTGCCGGCGCTTCCATCGGGGGGACCTGAGGTGCTGGGTGGTACAGGTCCATCCGGCAACAATGCGCTGAACGCGATTGTCAGTCTGGCGCCGCCGGCGGTGGTGCCCAAGCCCTCGGCTTCGGGTCCGTTGCGGGTTTCACAGGGAGTCGCGCAAGGGTTCCTGGTCCACGAGGTCAAGCCGGTTTACCCGCCGCTGGCAAGGCAGGCGCGCATCCAGGGCACAGTGATGCTGCAGGCGGTGATTGGGAAAGACGGCAGGATTGAGAACCTGCAGATGATAAGCGGCCACCCCATGCTGGCGCCGGCAGCAATCGAAGCCGTAAGGCAATGGCGTTATCGGCCATACACGCTGAACGGCGAACCGGTAGAGGTGGAGACGGAGATTACGGTGAATTTTGTGCTCGGAGGCGGTAGTTAGTAGCTGGTCGTTGGTAGTTGGCAATTACTGCTCGCGGTCAACTCTCCCATTACCAACTACCAACCACCAACTACTGCTTTTTCCGGGTTACGGCGCGATGGAGCGTCTGATCGAGAGCGGCCTTGGCCTTCTCGTATTCCGGCACTGAGATTTTGCCCTGCTGACGCTCGATTTCGAGCTCAAAGAGTTCTTCCTTCAACGCTTCCAGGAGCCGGCCGGAGCGGTCCTGGGAGGAAGCGGCAGAGGAGGGGCGCGTCACCGTGGCTTTGCCGCTGCCATCTCCGGCGCGGGCGGCAGCGGCTTGTGCCGGGGCGGGGAGACCACCCTGACGGGTCACCATGTAGATGGCGCCGAAACCAAGCATGGCCACAAAGCCGCCCAGGAGATACCACTTCCATTTGTCGAGCGGGCCGGGCGCTTCGGTGGGCGGGCCCAAACCGCCGCCGGGGCGGCTATCGGCGCTGGCTTGCGGACCGCCCATGCCGCCGCCCTGAGCGCCTTGACCCTGATCGTTTTCGCTGGCGAGGACGCCGGTGCCGGAAACTGTAAAGCCGAGGGCTTCGCCGGGCTGCACATCCGTGGCTACCTGCACATTAGCGCCGCTGTCGTCGGGCATGTTCTGGAAGCGCGCGCCGCTATCGGGCTTAAACTGCATTTCCTTGGGCAGCATGACCACAAAGTGCTGCTGGGCGACCAGCGGCTGGGGCTGAATCTTGGCCTGGCCGGAATAGGGAAGGTGATAGCCGATTTCGAACTGGGTCTCACCGGGGCGCAACGGGAACACGAACGTATAGCGGCCCTTCTGCTTGAGAGGAACGGGAGCGGAGTTTACCGGCTGTCCGCCCGGGGCTTTGGCCAGAGAAGTATCTATCTGGGCATCGGGGGGCAGCTGGATCTCGTAGTTATCGTCGCTCATCTGGGAGCGCGGCGGCTTGGAGCTGTTCTGCACGGCGTAGAGCTCCAGCACCTGCAACTGGCCGTTCTGAGCCTGGAAGCGCATGACGTCAACGGTGGTGGAGATCTCTTTCAGCTTTTTGGAGACATCGAAGACCTGCAGGTTCACCGAGCTGGTGCCGGGAGGCGCGGGCTGGAAGTAATTCACGCCCTGGTGATTGACGCGGACCAGGTGGGGCTCGGAGAGATTGTCCACATTGAGGCTGAAATTACCCTTGGAATTGGTCTTGGTACGGCCGGCTTCCTGCATGCCCTGGGCAAGCTTGATGAGCACCACATCATCGCCGGACGAGGGCTTGCCGTTGGTGCCGTTGGTGACCGTGCCGGCGAGGGTATCGGCGAAGGCGCCCGCCGCGAGCAACATAAGAAAAGCAGCGGCCAGCAAACAGCAGGTGGCGAGACGAAACACATGTGAGGTCGAGCGATGGGTTAAGGGTTTTGAGGCAGATGGCATTGGTGTATGGTCGACCCGTTTCCCGGGGCGGAAGCCCGCATATTTTTTAATCGCTGAGTGGTGCAACCGCAAAATCAAGGCCGTGGGCTGCCGCGGCGGCGTGGTGTGGGCGCGACGTAGGAGCCGTCCTCCTGCGCTTCGAGTTCGGCAATCTCCGCCAGGATGCCGGCGGCTTCGGTCTCGAGCGCCGTCTTCATCCCCTCGTAATCGCCCTCCGGGAACTTGCCAGCCTTGTATTCGAAATTCAAGTCGCGCAGGTTTTCGTAAACCGCCTCCTTGCGTTCGCGCAGGTAGGCGAGGCGGGTCTTTTCCGGCGAAGCCTCAAACTGCACTGGCACCCAGAAAACATAAACCAGCGTGGCCAGGGCAAACATGGCGCAGGCGGCGAAAATGATCATATTTCAGTCTCCCGTTGCGCCTGGCTGCGGAAGGGCTCCAAGTCTGGATCTCCGCTACCCCGTCCGGCAGGAGGCGGCGGCGGTTTGCGACCCCAGGCATTCACCACCATGACCACGACGCCCAACCCCAAGACCAATGCGAGGTAGGGCACGAGCCAGGCCACGCGGTTAAAACCCTGGTGAGTGGGCGCGGAGAGCACCGTGGTGCCGTACTTCTGGATGAAGGCCTGCAACACCAGATCGTCATTGTCGCCATGATTGATGGCGGCGATCAGTTCGTCGCGCATGTGCTCGGAGTAGTTGCAGCCCACGTGGTTGCATTCGAGCAGAATCTGGTTGCAACCACAGACGCACATCAGGCGGTGTCCCAGGTCGTTAAAGCGGGCGTTCTCATCTCCGGCACCCAGGAAAGCAAAGATGGCCAGGCACAGCAACGCAAGGTGGGCGGCGCGGCGCAAGACGAGTTTGCGCGAAGCGGGCATCAGTCACCCGCCTCGGCGGCAGCGGTGGCGCGTACCGGAGCAGGGGCCGCCAGCGGCACGCGAGCCGCCTCCGGCACCATGCACAGCATGGTTCCCCCGACCATGGTGAGCCATCCGAGCCAGATCCACATGACCAGAGGATTGAGGTGAACCTTGATAATGGGCCTGCCGTTATCTTCGTTCACACCTTCATAGACGACGTACAAATCTTCTTTCAGGGTAGAACGATTGGCGACCATGGTGGCCATCTGCTGGCTGGCTTTATAAAAGCGGCGCTCGGGATAGAGAGTGGTGAGCGGCTTGCCGTTCTCGGTGACATCAAGAATGGCCCACTCGCTGCGATAGTTGGGTTTGTCGTCCTGGGTATAGGAGCGGCAAGTGAGGGTGTAGGCTCCGACGGTCATGCGGTCGCCGTACCCCATCTCCTTTTCCTTATCCTGGTTGAAGGCGGAACCGGCGAGGCCGATCATAACAAGGGCCACGCCAAAGTGAACGATGTAGCCGCCATAGCGGCGAGTGTTGCGGTGGGCCAAACGGGCCATACCCGCAAACAGATTCTGGCCGGTGTGGCGGGCGATGACGCGACCCCCCCTCACGAACTCCGAAAACACCGTGACCGTAACCAGCACCGCCAGGCAAATGGTCATCAGCGAATAGAGAGCGGACTGCGCCGTCCATGGCCGAATGCCAAAGGCAATCAGAATAATGGCGGTGGCAACAGCCGCCCCGGCCGGAATCGAAAAGTTGCGCTTCAGGCTTTCGAACGAAGTCTTGCGCCAGGCGAGCAGCGGGCCCAAGGCGGTAAGCAGCAACAGGAGCAGGGCGACGGGGATGTTGACGCGGTTAAAGAAGGGCGGTCCCACGGTGACCTTGTGACCCTGCACCCACTCCGAAAGGATGGGGAAAAGCGTGCCCCAGAGAACGGTGAAGCAGGCGACCAGCAGAATCAGATTATTGAACAGGAAGCTGGACTCGCGCGAAACCAGGGACTCCAGCCGGTTTTCGCTCTGCAGGTGCGAGCGGTTCTTGACGAAGGCGGCGACACAAACGGCGAAAGTCAGGGCCAGGAACCCTACAAACCAATTGCCGATGGACGATTGGGCAAAGGCGTGGACCGAACTAACCACGCCGCTTCGAGTCAGGAAGGTGCCGAAGATGCAGAGCAGGAAGGTGGCGAAAATCAACCACATGTTCCAGATCTTCAGCATGCCGCGTTTTTCCTGCATCATCACCGAATGGAGAAAGGCGGTGCCGGTCAGCCAGGGCATGAGAGAGGCGTTCTCCACCGGGTCCCAAGCCCAGTAGCCGCCCCAGCCCAGCACAGAGTAGGCCCAGTGGGCGCCCAGGAAAATGCCGCAGGTAAGAAACCCCCACGTCACCATGGTCCAGCGGCGGGTGATGTGAATCCACTTTTCGCCGGGGTAACGCATCATCAGCGCGCCCAGCGCAAAGGCGAAAGGCACGGTGAATCCGACGTAGCCCAGGTAGAGCATGGGCGGATGGATGACCATCTCGGGATACTGCAGCAGCGGATTCAGTCCGGCGCCGTCGGCCGGCAGAGCGCCCTGCATCATGGCGAAAGGATTGGCGGCGAAATTTACCAGCAATAAAAAGAAGACCTGGACGCCGGCGATGATGACGGAAGCGTAGGCGAAGAGTCGGCGGTCAACGTTGTGACGCAGGCGCAACACCAGGCCGTAAGTGGCGAGCAGGAGCGACCAGAACAGGAGTGAGCCTTCCTGCCCGGACCAGAGGGCAGCGAACTTATAGGGCAGGGGCAGGTCGCGATTGCTGTGATGATAAATATAAGCCAGGCTGAAATCGTTCTGAAAGGCAGCCGTGACCAGACAGAGAGCGGCGAGCACCACCGCAAAGAAAGTGGCGATGCCGGCGCGGCGCGCGGTTTCACCCAGGCGCTCCCCTACGGCGTCGGGCCGGAGCAAAGCCAGCCCGCCCGCGACCAGCGCATAGACACCGAGAGCGAGGGCAAACAGGACAGCGAAACTTCCCAGTTGCGGCATGAAGGAGTGACCCGGATGTTTATTCTTTCAAATAAGGTGGAGGTGAGGCAACTGTGTAAGAAGGACGCGGCTGAGTCCTTGGCACCCAGCCGGTTAGAGCAAGGTGCCGGAGGAAGACCAGCCTCAGGGCGTGCCGGAAGGCGAGCGCCGGATAGCCTCGCGCACCGCCTGGATGAGTTCGGGAGGCGGGCAGGGCTTTTGCAGGAAGGTGACGTTAAGCGTGTCATATTCCTGCTCCGCCTCGGCCATGCCGGTGACCACGATCACCGGGACATGCGAATTGATGCGGCGCAGTTCGCGGACAAAATCGGCGCCACTGGCGCCGGGCATGACGTGGTCGGTGACAATGACGCCGAGGCGGTCGGCCAGGGCGGGCGAACGCAGCAGGGCCAGCGCACCCTCTACGTTGGTGGCGATAGAGACGGGGAAGCCGGCATCGCGGAGCACCAGCTCGCGAATGGTCAATTGCGAAGGATTATCGTCAATCAGCAGTACTTCGCGTTCCATGCTCCCGGCTCGGCGCGCGCTTGCGATTTGCGCAGCACCTATCTAGCTTGCGATGCCGGCTCAGGCGGTACGGTTGGCGTAACGCGCCCGCACCTCAGCTTCGGCCCGCAGCCAGTCCTCATGATGACGGCCATGTTCGCCACCGCGCTCCTCGAAAAGCTGGTAGGCGCGCCGGCGGATTTCCTCTTCCAGGTTCCCGTTGCCATTGGAAGCCTTACGTAATTCCTTGACTTCGGAAGGCTTACGGTTGATTGGGGTGACGGACGAGTTGGTACGAGGCGTTTTTGCTTTGGCCATGGGCACTGACTCCTAATTCAAAGTTGATGGCCACAGCTTCCAAAGTTGCTCACTGCAACTGCAAAACTGTAAGGCCGAATGATTAATCACTACTATAACCGGAATTCCGGCAAGGAATGTCACAAGCCGATAAAAAAGTTGATGAGCCTGATTACCTTGTTGAAGGGGGGAAGTTCGGCCCCATTTATCAGTGAAAGTCATGAGAGGCTATTTCGGCCGAGCTGACTTGGAGAGGCAGGACGCGATTGGCTTTGACAGAAAGCACATGGTCGAGGTTCTGCAGGGTGCCTTCAATCAACAGGAATTGTTCGCGAATGAGGAGGAGGCGATTTTTTTCGAACAGGTCGGGAGTGATGATGGCGTTGGCGATGCCGGTCTCATCCTCCAGGCTGAGAAACACGAATCCGTGGGCGGTGCCGGGGCGCTGGCGGGCGATGACGCTGCCGGCAACGCGCACGCGGCGGCCATTTTTGATGTTCTGCAGGTCGCAGGCGCGCAGCACACCACGCAGCTGGAGGCGCCGGTAAGCCATGGGGTGGAGGCCCACAGTCAGGCCGGTGCCGCGGAAATCGGCTACCAGGCGTTCTTCGTTGTTCATGCGCGCCAGAGGCGAAGCGGAATCG
>DATGGJ010000112.1:0-2413 GCA_035308585.1 Terriglobales bacterium | reverse complement strand
CTCATCTGCACTCTTACGTGCGTCAGCATCTGCTGGGCCGGGTAAACCTGGATGCGGCCACCGCTACTCCCGAGCAGGTACGCGAGCAGGGCCTGCGCATGCTCACCGAAGCCCGCGCCAACCGCTGCGAAGCTGTGCTGCGCGAGGTATTGGGCCAGGCGCAGCGCAACGGCACCGGCGCGGTGGGATTGCGGCGGGTGCTGCGTTCGCTGGAGACGGGCGAAGTCCAGGCGCTCCTGCTGGGCGACAAGTTTGAGGCTCCCGGAGTGGAGTGCCCCAATTGCGGCCACCTCGATTTCCACATGGGTGACGCTTGCGCAGTTTGCGGCCACCAGGTGCGCCAGCTCAGCGACATAGCCGATGTCCTGATCGGCAATGCGGTGCGCAAGGGCATTGAACTTATCTACGTGGAACAGAATGAAGAACTGGAGAAGGTGGGCCACATCGGCGCCCTGCTGCGTTTCCGCTCCGACCAGAACACCCCCATGAAGCAGGCGGGGTAAAAGCGGGTAGTTGGTAGTTAGTAGCTGGCACTTGGCGGTAGCCGCCACTCGCGGGTCGCTCCTCGCTACCAACTACCAACTACTAGCTTCCAACTGCCGTTTCAGCTCGCAAAACGACATGTTATTCTTTCCCGCTGTTTTCGCGAGGAGGAAGCATGTCCGTATCCCGCCGGCAGTTCCTTACCGCCGCTGCGTTGAGTTCCTTTGCCCTCAGTCTGGAAGCTCAGGAAAATAAACCGTCCGGGCCGGTGAAGATGGCGCGCAAGCCGGTGCTGATCTGCGCCGCCAATGGCTACAACTATATTGACCGCGGCTACGGCATCTTGAGCGGCGGCGGCGATCCGCTGGAGGCGGGCCTGAGCGTGGTGCGCGGCCCGGAAGATGATCCCAACGACCACAGTGTCGGGTTGGGCGGCCTGCCCAACGAGGAAGGCGTGGTCGAACTCGATTCCTGCTGCATGCATGGGCCTTCCCAGCGCGCGGGTTCGGTGGGCGGCGTGCACGACATCAAGAACGTCTCGCTGCTGGCCCGCGCCGTCATGGAGCACACCGGGCACGTCATGCTGGTGGGCGACAATGCCACTAAATTCGGCCTGGAAATCGGCTTTCCCCGCGAAAACCTGCTGACAGACGATTCCCGCAAGATGTGGATACTGTGGAAGGAATCCCACTCCGACCAGGATTGGTGGGGACCCGGCCCCGATGACCCGCGCTGGCATGTGCCGACCGAGGAGCAACCGGTTCCGACCGCCGAATACTGGCAGCGCCGCTCGCGCACAATGGAAGCCTTGGCTGAGCGCCTGGGGATTCCGCCCGAACTGCGGCAGCAAGCAATCCGCAACGTGTTCTATCCTCCCACCGGGACAATTCACTGCTCGGTACTCAGCGCTAAAGGTGAGATGGCTGGCACCACGACCACCAGCGGCCTGGCGTGGAAGGTGCCGGGGCGGGTGGGCGATTCCCCCATCATTGGCGCCGGCTGCTATACGGATCAGGAGGTGGGTTCCGCCGGGGCCACCGGCAGCGGTGAAGAGAACATCAAGGTGTGCGGCGCCAAGTCCATCATCGAGAACATGCGCCACGGCATGAGCCCGGAGGAAGCCGGCATGGACGTGCTGCGGCGGATCGCCCACAACTACAAGAACGACATGACCCGCCTGCGTTACATTGACATGACCTATTACATTCTGCGCAAGGACGGCGCCTATGCCGGCGTCTCCTTATGGACCGGCTACAGCCAGGGCAGCCCCCACAAATACGCTATCCACGACGGCACGCGCCGCCTGGAGCAAACGGCGGCTCTGTTCGAAGGCTATTCGCGGGAGTGGCCGCCGATGCCGAAGGGAACAGCGTATTAGTGGGCTGAGTGCTGATTGCTTTCCGCCACTGCGCGTCGCGCTACGAGAACCTGATGCGTATATCCGGCCGATTCTCCAGGTGAATGCTGTCAATGAAGCGCACCTTGCCGGTGCCCTTGGTCATGATGACCGAGGAAGTGCGTGTACCTTCCCCGAAAAAGCGCACTCCGCGCATGAGCGCCCCGTCGGTGACGCCGGTGGCGGCGAAGATGATTTGCTTGCCCGGCGCCAGATCTTCCGCCTTATAGACCCGATTCTTGTCCTCGATTCCCATGCGGTGGATGCGCTCTTCCAGTTCCGGCTTGTCCACCACCAGGCGCCCCAGCATGTAGCCGTTCAGGCAGCGCATGGCGGCAGCGGTCAGGACTCCTTCCGGAGCACCCCCCGAGCCCATGACAACATGCACCCCTGTGCCGATTACGGCTGCGGCAATGCCGGCGGAAAGGTCGCCATCCCCAATCAGCTTGATGCGCGCTCCCGCCTGGCGGATATCGTTGATCAGTTTTTCGTGGCGTGGCCGGTCCAGCACTACCACCACCAGGTCATCCACAT
>DATGGJ010000111.1:0-3737 GCA_035308585.1 Terriglobales bacterium | reverse complement strand
CACCGAGCGGAACAGTTCCCGGGCTTGCGCCGGGGTGATGTGAGTTTCGGGCGGAGCGGGCTGCGACTGGGCAGGAGGGTTGGATGGGGGAGCGGTTGCGGAGGGCGGGGCTGAGCTCTGAGCTAACGCGGGGGCGCTCAGCAACACCAGCGGCAGCAGAAATCGGCAAACCGTGCTCAGAAGCAGAGTTTCCTCGCGCTACTCGGTAGACGGCAGTTGCTACTATCGGCTGTAGACCGTGGGCTGCGGTCCTTTCTCCAGCGTCTGCCGGTCCCAGATGGCGCCCTCGCGGGTGTAGTTGGCGAGTTCGAAGTCCTGGGTCAGTTCCAGGGCGTCGGTGGGACAGGCGTCCTCGCACAGGCCGCAGAACATGCAACGGCTCAGGTCGTAGGTGAAGGTGGTGAGTTCCTTGCGCCGGGTGGCGGCATTGCGCTCGCTGGTAACCACAATCAGGTGCTCGGGGCAGGCCAGGGCGCACAAGTCGCAGGCAATGCACATGGTCTCATCCGTATCGGGGTTCACGTTCAGGCGCGGCGCTCCGCGATAGCGCTCGGCCACCTGCGGGCGCTGCAGGGGATATTGCTCGGTGTAGACCTCTTTCGGGTCCTGGTAGCGGAAGGTTACAGACAACCCCTTAATCAGATCCACCAGGAAAACGCGGCGAAGAACGTTGGAAATTGAGAGTCCCATAGGCACCAAGTTTTCAGTTTACCACCCCATGCAAGCGAAAAAGGCTGCTTGGGCCGCATCTGACGGGCGTTCACGCGTACGTCCGGTCACTGCGGTTCAAGCAGCCTTTTGACCGTCTGAGCAAGCCACGCTTGCGTCAATACGGATTCACTCCGACAGCCCTACTTGCGGCGGCGGGTGATGATGCCGGCAGCCAGCGAACCGAAGCCCAATAGACCGAGGAAGGGCAGCGGGGAGGCTGTCTGGGGCAGATTGCCGGCGGCCTTGTTCTGAGCCGTCTGCGTGTTGTCGCTGGCCGCGGCCGCGCCCGTCTGGGCAGAATTGGCGTTCTGATCAGCGGCGGCAGCGTTGCTGTCCGCGGTGTTCTGGCCGGCAGCGCCAGCGCTGGTACCAGCACTGGTGTTGGAGTTATCGGTTCCGCTTGCAGCGCTGTTGCCGGTGGCGGGAGGATTGCTCTCCGCGGCGGCGCCGCTGGACGGATTCGAACTGCTCTGGTCATTGGGAGTGGCAGGCTGGGCATAGGCCGGATTGCTGCTGCTCTGCTGGCCCGCACTAGCACTGGGGGTGGCCGAAGTTGCCGACTGATTGTTGGCCGCCTCAGATCCGCTGGGCGGAGGGGTGCTGGGATTGGGGGACGCGGCAGTGTTTCCGGCAGCCGAAGGCTGGCTGGCGTTCTGGTCCGGCTGTGTGGCCGCCTGGTCATTTGGGTTACTAGCTTGGGCTGCCGCCCCGCTGGCCGCCCCGGTTGCCCCGGCAGCGCCTGAGTTGCCAGCGCCGCTGCTGGTGCTGCAAGAGTTCGCAATGTGCTGCATCGAGCTCACGGCCAGGGTGTTGCCGGAAGCCGTACCGTTTTGCGATCCGGAACTGGGAGCAGCCGAGCCGGAAGCGCCGGTTGACGACGAGTTGCCAGTCGTGCCCGTGACCTGCACTTCATGACCTACATGTTGCTGCAGTTGGCTGGTGTCGCCGGTCAAAGTGTAGGTGGTTCCGGTGGTGTCCTGAGTGAGCGTGTAGGTGCCGTTGGAACTGCTCAGGCAGCCTTGGACCGTGGTTTGGCCGCTCGCGGGCGACGCGCCCTGAGCATTCGCTCCGGACTGATCGCTGGGAGTGGACGGGGAGTTGGGGCTGTTGGGGTTGCTGTTCGGGTTCTGCTGGGTGTTGGGAGCAGTCTGCGTGTTCGGAGACTGACTCTGATCGGGCGCCTGCTGGGTTTGCGGGGTGGCCTGATCGGTGCTGGGGTTGCTGGACGGTGTGTTCTGGTCTTGTGCCACCGCCACGGCCGCCCCAAGCAGTAAAACTGACGCCAAGGTTAGTACTCGCTTCATGCATCTCCTCCTGATGTCCCCGCCTTCGGCGCTGAAGAGCAGGATGACTCACCATTAGAGGGAGCGGCCGGATGCGGGGTTTGCTGCCGCAACTCGGAAGGGGGTAGTCGGGAGCGGGCAGTTAGAGGTCAGTGGGCAAAAACCGATGCGCAGAATGTGTCGTATCCAGGGCAGATTCAGTGGACTGGGAGCAACCGGCCAGTTTTCTCCCGACTCCGGCCTCCCGACCGCTAACCACCAGCGGCTGAGCCACGACTCAGACTAGAATCATCTTTTCAGCCATGACTCCGGACGAGATATGGATGGAAGAAGCGCTGCGCCAGGCACAGCGGGCGCTGGAATCGGGGGAGGTGCCAGTGGGAGCCATCGTGGTGTGCGAGGGCCAGATAGCAGGCCGGGGCTTCAACCGCAATCTTATGGATGGAGACCCCACCGCCCACGCTGAAATGGTGGCGCTGCGCCAGGCGGCGCAGGCCCTGGGCAACCACCGCCTGCCGCAGTGCGAGATGTATGCCACCCTGGAACCCTGCCCCATGTGCGCCGGCGCCCTGGTGCATGCCCGGCTGCGGCGCCTGGTCTACGGGGCCGACGACCCCAAGGCGGGAGCGGTGCGCTCCGTGTTGCAGGTGGTGAACCATCCCGGCCTGAACCACGCCATGCAGGTGGAAGGCGGGGTGCTGGGTGGACGCTGCGCGGAGATGCTGCAGGCCTTCTTCCGCGGCCGGCGGGCGGAGAAGAAGGGCGGGCCCGGGTAGCGCGCCCGAGTTCCCGGCCAGCCCCCGGCGCGCCTTTATATTACTCCGAGTTCCCGGCCAGCCCCCTCCGGCCCGCCTTTATCTCGTAACACGATGTTTATGCTTTTCCGGAACATATCCCTCCCCAGCGCCCATTTTTGGGGCCACGCCTGACCCCTTGCACCTCATCCAAGAGAGTAAAGGGGGTAAGCAATGGCAGACTACGCTACGAACCTGCCGGTCACGACCAGCAACCGAGCTTCGTGGTCGGCAATTTTCGCGGGAACCTTCGTGTTTCTGGCGATTGAAATCACGTTTCTCGCATTAGGCATTGCCATCTTCGGCGGCAGCGCCGCTTCACCGACCTCAGGTACGATGGCGACCGGTATCTCGATTTGGCAAGGAATCGTGACCCTGTTCGCCTTGTACTTCGGCGGGCGCACGGCCGGCCGGCTTAGCGGCACAGCCATCCGGAACATCGCCATCTATCACGGGCTGGTGGTGTTCGGCATGAGCATCTTCTCCGCCATTCTGGTGGCGGTACTGATTCTGGCTCCGGCTGAGATCGCAAATGCCGGTGGCGCAACCGTCAGCTTGTTGACCGTGCGCCACTTGTTCACCGAGGGCGGCTATGCGCTGTTCTCCTCGCTGTTCGTGGGCGGATTTCTGGCTGCCGCGGGAGCGGCGGGAGAGGCCAGGCACAACCAGGCGCCTCCGGTGGAACGGCCCAGCAACCTGCGGTCGGTAGCCTAAGCGGCGCTTCCCGCACCATACGGACCAGCCGGCCCCGCAAGGGCCGGTTTTTTTTGTGACCTCAGTGCCTGCCGATCAAGGCTGATGGAGTTGGGCGTGGAGAGGTGAGTTCGTGTTCAATCTGAAATCCGGGCACAACGCAAAAAAGCCGGCCCAGGAGAGGCCGGCTATTTTGCTCAACTCTATTGGCCGCCGAGTTCGCGACCACTCTCTTCATCTCAAGGTGGAGGCTCTC
>DATGGJ010000110.1:0-7422 GCA_035308585.1 Terriglobales bacterium | reverse complement strand
GACGACTATGGACATCAAAACACAGGACTATGAATCACTGGCCGAATTACGCTACCAGATTCGCAGATTCCTCCGCTTCAGCGAACAGGTGGCGCGCAACGCGGGCTTGGAGCCCCGCCAGCATCAGCTCATGCTGGCTCTAAAGGGTCTGCCCAAGGAGGCGCGGCCGCGCATCGGAGAAATGGCGGACCGGCTGCAGATCCAGCATCACAGCACGGTGGAACTGGTGAACCGGCTGGCGGCGCACGGCTTCGTGAAGCGGCACCGTGGGGGCGTTGACCGGCGCGAGGTCCTGCTTTCCCTGACCTCCAAGGGAGAACGGGTCCTGCGCGACCTTTCGCTTCACCATCGGGAAGAGCTGCGCGATGCCGGTCCCAGTCTGCTGCGCGCGCTCAAGCAAGTTATGAACGGTGAAAAGCGCCGGCGCAGGAGATAGCCCCGCCAGAGAAACGCCTTACAGCCGGGGGTCACCGGCAGCAGGCTTGCCCAGCGGATTAGCGCGGAGCGGGCCGTTCGGCCGGGGAACAGAAGCGACCAGGAAGCAAGGGCAATCAGTGTCGAGCAAAAAGGTTAAGGCGGAAAATAACGGGAGGGAAAAGCGATCCATCGGCTCGCGCGACCGGCTGCTGGTGCTCTCCTCGCTGGGTATCATAGTAGGAATCGCCGGCGGCCTGGTGGCGGAAGGGCTGCTGCGCACCATCAATTTCATTACCGACCTCCTCTACTGGCATCGCTTCAGCTCGGCTTACCTACCGCCCAACCAGGCCCCGTCTCACTGGTGGTTTTTGTTGCTGCCGGCCGCCGGCGGGCTGCTGGTGGGTCTGCTGGTCAACTACTTTTCGCCGGAAATCAAGGGCGACGGCATCCCTGAGGCCATGGCGGTGGTGCTGACCAACCGCAGCATCGTCAAGCCGCGGGTGGGTTTTTTCAAGCCGTTGAGCGCGGCCATCACCGTCGGCACTGGCGGCCCCTTCGGGGCTGAGGGTCCCATCATCCAGACCGGGGCGGCGCTGGGCTCCATTCTCAGTCAGTTCATTCCCTCATCGCCCTCGGAGCGGCGCACCCTGCTGGCTTGCGGCGCTGCCGCCGGCCTGGCCGGCGTCTTCAAGACTCCCTTTGCCGGCGCCATGATGGCAGTGGAACTTCTGGTATTCGAATTCCGCGCCCGTTCCTTCATCCCGATTGCGCTGGCGTCAGCTTCTGGAACGCTTGTGGCTATGGCATTCCGGGGCGGAAACCCGGTTTTCCCCCTGGACACCAACTACCACTTCCACGCCGGAGAGCTGCCCTTCTTTGTGCTGCTGGGCGTCGCCTGCGCCGGCCTGGCCTGGGTGATGACCAAGGCGCTTTATCTGTGCGAGGACTTCTTCGAGGAGCTGAAAATCTGGTTCCCCTTGATTCCGGCGATAGGCGGCCTGGGTGTGGGCGCCATTGCTTACTTCTACCCGCAGGTGCTGGGCACCGGTTACGCCGTGATCGCCGATCTGCTGAGCAAGCCGCACAGCGTGGGGCAGTTTGTGGGCATCGGAGTGGCCAAACTGGGAGCCTTCGCCATCGCTCTGGGTTCTGGAGCCTCGGGCGGCACCTTCGCTCCGGCGCTGATGATCGGCGGCAGCCTGGGAGCGGCTTTCGGCAAAATGGTGCACCTGGTGGTGCCCAACGCTTCCACCGTCGGCCTCTACGGCATGGTGGCCACGGCGGCGCTGTTTGGCAGTGTTTACCGGGCCACCCCCAGCGCCATTCTGTTCATGCTGGAGGTCACCGGGGCCTACAACGCCTTCCTGCCCGTTTTCCTGGTAGCCATCATCGCTGACCTGGCGGTGCACTACTTTATGCGCACCACCATCAATACCGAGCGGCTCGTGCGCCGCGGCACCCTGGTGCCGGAGGCGTACACCGTGGATCCCATGAAGATGCTGCGTGTGCGCGACGTGATGACCCCGGACGTTGACACGGTGCGGGCCAGCGCCAAAGTGAGCGAATTTCTGACCGATGTGATGGCCCACGGCTCGGTCCCCGTGGTGGACGACCACGACCATTTCCTGGGCATGCTGCGGCGCAGCGACCTGATTGCCGCCAGCCCCATGGCCACGGCGGAATCCATGCTGCACAAGGACTTTCCCCTGGTTTATGCCGATGACGTAGTGCACGACATAGCTCTACGGTTTGTGCAGGAGGGCATTGGCCGTTGCCCGGTGCTCGACCGGGAAAGCAGCGAACTGGTGGGAATTCTGACCGCGTTCGATCTGCTCAAAGCCAAGGACTGGGAGCAGATGCAGGAGATGCCCGAGCCCGGGCGGCTGTGGGGCCTGGCTCTGGCCCGCTTTGGGGTGCAAGACAAAGAGGGCAATCTCAGGCAGTAGGGTTTTGACTCGCGGACAGACGCTTCGCCTTTCGCCTTGGTGGCCGTGAGGAGCAGCCGGTGCACGGAGATCACGAAACAGGTTCGGGTCCGTGCGCGAGCCGGGATGGATTCACTTCCGGTTTTTGCCCTAGCGGCCATGTGGCGCGGGCGCGCTCGCCCGCTTGTAGCGCCGGTGTCTCGCCGGCTGTCGCGAGGTCATCTTGCCCTCACCAGCGTGGCCGGGGCGCACTTAACCGTCAACAATCAGCCGAGAACAGCATTTGGCGCTGATTTTTGCTCCCTCGCCAGCAGCTTCTCCTTCCGCTCTACCCCCCAGCGGTAACCGCCCCTCTCGCCGCTGCCCCGCACCACGCGGTGGCAGGGAATGAGCACGGCCACCGGATTGGTAGCGCAGGCGCGGGCCACGGCGCGCGCCGCCCTGGGCTGGCCGATGTCCGCGGCTACCTGCTGGTAACTGCGGGTGCTGCCGTAAGGAATGCGCAGCAGCGCCTCCCATACCTGGCGCTGGAAAGCGGTGCACTGCAAATCCAGGGGAACGCCGGGATGAGGCTGGCGTCCGGAAACCGCGTTCACGACCTCCTGCACCCAGGCGCGCAGGTCGGAGCCGGCAGGTTTGACCTCGGCCGCCGGAAATTCCTCGCGCAGGCCGCTCTGCAACTGGCGGTCAGACTCCCCGAACTGTACCGCGCACACGCCGCGTTCGGTGGCCGCCACCAGCACCCGCCCCAGGGGGCAGGCGGCGGTGGCATAGCGGATATTCATGCCGGCGCCGCCGCGGCCGTAGGTGGCGGGAGTCATTCCCAGCCGGCAGTTGGCGCTTTCGTAAATGCGGCTGCTCGAGCCGTATCCTGCCTCATAGGTTGCGGCGGTCACGTTATAACCTTCGCGCAGGCGAGACTTCAGGTCTTCTAGGCGGTGCCCGGCCGCATATTGGCGGGGCGAAATGCCCAGCGTCTTTTTGAACAGGCGCTGCAGGTGAAAGGCGCTATAGCCGGAGATGCGGCTCAATTCGTCCAGAGTGACGCGTCGCCCGGCATGATCTTCCAGGTAGCGGCAGAGGCGCGCCACCAGGTCCTGGGCGGAGGTGCCATTGCGGTCGGGATGGCAGCGATGGCAGGCGCGGAAGCCGGCCTTCTCGGCCTCCTGCGGCGCTCCGAAGAACGTGACCTGCTCGCGCCGCGGCCGGCGGGAGGGGCAGGAAGGCCGGCAGTAAATGCCGGTGGAACGCACGGCGTAAACGAACTGCTGGTCAAAGCGGGGGTCGCGGCCGAGCACAGCGGCCCAGCGCCGATTGCTGGTTTCGAGATTAGTAGCGGTTGTCATGCTCGAAGGTTACGGCGGCGCTGCACACCATGCTATCCGAAGATTGCCATTAAAGATGACAGTTGGCAGCTGAAGCGGGCCCCGATGCTTGCATTATTTCGCGAGTGGGTGGAGCAGGTGTTCCGGCCTGCAAGAACAGAGTAGCAATCGGATATGAGATGCCTCCTTCAATCCCTGCCCCTAGCCCATCTCCTTGCTTATCAGTACGTTACCTGCAGCAGGGGCAATGATTGGCAGTTTCGGGGGAAGCGTCCCATCGCCGGCCGTACATGGCCGACCGTGTAGGTGCGCGCCCTTGTCGGTCTATGACGGGAGTAATCTGGCCAACTTCTCCTGCTCACGCGAAACTACTCCCCATTGCAAGACCGGGGGGAGAAAATTTTTTTGTCAGGAGAACAACACAAAATGTTTAAGTTCAAAAGTATTCTGGTAATCGCGCTCGCAGTTTGCGCTTCCAGCGCATGGGCGCAGTTGATGCCCAAGGCGGAGTTGACAGGTGGATACACCTACACCAGCTTGGATGAAGGCGTGGGCAGCCGGCTGGGCTCTAATGGCTGGAACACCGGCGGCACTTTCTTCATGAACAACTGGCTGGGCCTGGAAGGCAACATCGCCGGCGCCAGCAACACACAGAGCGCTTCTTTTACGGTTGGCACGACCACCGTTTCCGCGTCCGCGTCGGACAAGCACTACACTTACGTGTTTGGTCCCCGCGTTCAGTTCGGTCACGGCCGCACCAACCCGTTCGTGCACGGTCTGTTCGGGTTTGACCACCAGAGCGTTTCTGCTTCAGCGCTGGGGGTTTCCACCAGCGTCAGCGACAACGCCTTCGCGTCGGCTCTGGGCGGTGGCGTGGAACTCGGTCTGAGCAAGCACCTGGGCGTGGTCACTGGGGGCGACTACCTCATGACCCGTCATGCTTCGGCGACCCAGAACAACTTGCGCATCTCCGCCGGCCTCAGCTTCCGCTTTGGCTCCGGCTGGGCAGGGTCGAAGTTCTAACTGGTCTCCTGCGGTGAATCAAGGCCCGGCTCCGGCCGGGCCTTTCTTTTATTAAAGATTGCGGAGTGATTTTCACCGTGATTGAGCGGGCGCGGGAGCACGCTACGCAATTTCTGAGAAGTTGCGCTCAGGAACGGGGAATCGCTACCATTCCAGCACCCCCCATGTCCTCCTTGGGTTTTGCGGTGTCTGCGGACCGGCGCTTGCTTCGAACCAGACGGCTCCTCGGTCTGCGGGGAGTCCTCCCAGTGGTGCTCGCCTGGGCCTTGGCGCTGTTCGCCATGATGGCGACCGCGCCGGCACAGGTCCGGCCCGCCGCCACGCAAGCGCGGAAGCAAACCGCCGAGCAATTACTCGGCTTGCTGCAAGCCAAGCAACTGGGTCAGGCCATCGCGCTGGGGCAAAAAGCCGTGGCGCGCTGGCCCCAGGATCCCGACTTTCACCACTGGCTGGGGATTGCCTACTTTCAGAGCGGCAACAGCGCTGGGGCGCTGGCGCAACTGGCACAGGCTGAGAAACTGCGCCCACGCGACTACGACATCCATTACGACACGGCGCTGGTTCATCTGCAGGATCAGAAGTACGCGCTGGCCGCGGAACAATTGCAGAAGGCTCTGCGCCTGAAGCCTGACCACGCGCTGGCACGCTTGCTGCTGGGCCGTGCCTACCAGAACAGCAACCGCTCGCTGCAGGCCATTGAGGAGTTCAAGACGGCGCTGCGGCTCAAACCTGATATCGAATTGGGCCACTATCATCTGGGCTACGCCTATGCCAGCCTGGGGCGTGACCAGCAAGCCATCGCGGAATATAAAAAGGAAGTGGCGCGCGGCCACGCCAACGCGGAGGTCTATTACCAGCTGGGGCACGTCCTGCTGCAGTCGGGGCAGGCGGAAGCCGCGGCCGAAACCTTGCGCCAGGCCACGGAGCAGGACAGCACCCGCGCCGATGCCTTTTATGATCTGGGCAAGGCGCTGCTGGCTTTGAAGCAGACGCCCGCCGCGGTGGAGGCCCTGCGGCGCTCTATCGCCCTTAATCCCGGCGATCCCAGCCCCCATTACCAGTTGGCCCGCGCCCTGCGCCAGGCGGGCGACACCGCGGGCGCGAATTCCGAACTGCAACTCTTCCAGCAGCTGCGCAAGCAACAGCCGCAGACCGGGGGCATGGCCTCCGGCGTCCACTGATGCGCTTCTTCTCCACGCTGGCGCTGGCGGCGGTGGTGGCCATTGGTGGACTGTGTTTTAAAATCGCAAGAGCCGCGGGCGAGGGGGCCCGCGCCACAACAGCGACAGCGAGAGCCGCGGGCGCGGCCTCCCGCTCTCCACAAACCGCAAAGGCTGCTCGCCCCGGCCTTCGCGCCACACCCCCCTCGGCGGGGGTGACCTTCGAAGACGTCACCCGCGCCGCCGGCATCAATTTCCATCTCACCTGCGGCGACCCGCAAAAGCTCTACATCATGGAATCCATGTGCGGCGGCGTGGCCGTCTTCGACTACGACAACGACGGCTGGATGGACATCCTGCTGGTGGATGGCTCCACCCTGGCGGACATGCGCGCGGGGCGCTGCCATCACGTCGTTCTCTACCGCAACAATCATGACGGCACCTTTACCGACGTCACCAGCAAAGCCGGCTTGAATCATTGCGGATGGGGCTACGGCGTTGCCATCGGCGATTACGACAACGACGGGTACGAGGACGTTTACATCACCTATCTCAATGGCGGTGTGCTCTACCACAACAACGGCAACGGCACTTTCACCGATGTGACCGCCAAAGCGGGAGTGGATAATGGCGGCCGCTGGGGCACCAGCGCCGCCTTCGGCGACTACGATAACGATGGCCGCCTCGACTTGTACGTCACCAATTACGTGGAGCTCGACCTGAACCACCTGCCGCCGTTCGGCAGCAATCCCTTCTGCCAGTATCGCGGCATCTCCGTTTCCTGCGGACCGCGGGGCCTGCAGGGGTCGCGCGACCGGCTCTACCACAATAACGGTGATGGCACGTTTACCGACGTCGGCGACAAGCTGGGGATTGATGCCGAAGCCGATTACGGCCTGGGGGTCATCTGGCTGGATTACGACAAGGACGGCTGCCTCGACCTCTACGTCTCCAACGACTCCTCTCCCAGCCGCCTCTACCATAACAACTGTAAAGGTGGGTTTTCCGAGGTGGGCATGGAGGCGGGCGTGGCCTTCAGCGCGGATGGCCTGCCGCAGGCAGGCATGGGGGTGGATAGCGCCGACTACGATAATGATGGCTGGCCTGACCTGGTCAAAACCAATTTTTCTGACGACACCAACAACCTGTACCACAACGATCACAATGGCAGCTTCACCGATCAGGCTGGGTTAACCGGGTTTGGACCCATCAGTCTGCCATTCCTCGGTTTTGGAGTGAAATTTTTTGACTACGACAACGATGGCTGGATGGACATTTTTGTGGCCAACGGCCATGTGAATCCCCAGGTTGAAGGTCACTCTTTTGGCGTGACCTATGCCGAACGCAACTTCCTGTTCCATAACCTGGGCGGACACTTTGCGGAAGTGGGACTGCAGGCCGGGCTGGCCATGCGCCGCACCGGGGTGCACCGTGGTTTAGCGGTGGGAGACTTTGAAAACAAAGGCCTTCTGGATGTTGTGGTTACGCGGCTGGATGGACCACCGGTTCTGTTGCGAAACCAAACTGCGGCAATGCCTTCTGAAAGTCACTGGATTGCCATAAAAACGGTGG
>DATGGJ010000109.1:0-2231 GCA_035308585.1 Terriglobales bacterium | reverse complement strand
CTGGAGTTTGGACATTTTTTTGTATTGACAAGGACAGCAAACAATGTTTCACTGTATTTAGTGAAACACAAAGCCGTCCTGCGTCAACGGGATAAGCTAGCTGCTAACCTCCCTACCGGCGAGTTGCTGCGCGGTTCTTTAATGCAACGCACGGTGCGCCATAAGTCCGGGTGTCCGAAATGCGCGCGTGGCGAGGGCCATCCCGTGTTGGTTTTGGCCGTCAGCGAGCCTGGAGGCAAGGTCCGGCACATCAGCCTTCGCCCGGAACAAAAGGTGATGGTGCAGGGATGGATTGAGAATTACCATCACTTGAAAGACCAGATCGAGGAAGTCTGTCAGTTGAATCAAAACTTGTTGCGGCCAGAGCCTTAGGCTCTTTTTTTTTGGCATAAATATGTTTCACATGGAGTGATGAAACGATGATTCTGCTCGACGCATTCCGCCAAATTCTGCGCGCCTGGATTCCAGCCTTCGCCCAGTCCCGTTCTGGCCAACGCGCCGCCGACCAGGCCTTGGGATCTCTGTTGGCGCTGGGTCGGCGAACCCTGTCGCGTTCCCTTTGGGCCCTCGGGCGTCAGCATCAGGATTGGAGCGCTGACTACAAATTGCACAGCCGCGCCGGCTGGAAAGCGCAGGATCTGTTCCAGCCCGTGCTGCTACAGGCCGCGCGCTTCTGTGACGATTCCCTGTTGGTGGTCGCCATGGATGACACCCGCATCCGCAAGTCTGGTCGCAAGATAATGACCGCCTTCTATCAGCGCGATCCCCTGTCCCCCAAGTTCCGCTTCAACCTGATGTGGGGGTTGCGCTTCCTGCATTTCTCGTTGTTGGTACCTTTGTATCGCTCCAACGCCGAGGTCCCCCCGCGCGCCCTGCCCATCCATTTCCTGGAGGTGCCCGCCATCAAGAAGCCCGGCAAGAGGGCTTCCGCTGCCGAGATCCAGGCCTACCATCAAGCGGTCAAAGTCCACAACCTATCCCACAGCAGTGTCGCCTCGCTCCAACAGCTTCGCCAAGCGGCCGACGCAGCCGGTCTGGATTCCCGCACCATCCTCGCCGTCGGCGACGGCGGTTTCTGCAACCGCACCCTGTTTCGCCAGCCTTTGGACCGCATCCAGATTGTGGCCCGCGCCCGCCGCGATTGTCGGCTCTGCCACGCCGCCCCGCCCGGTGGCCGCCGCTTCTACTCCACTGAGCAGTTCACTGCCGACCAGATCCGTCAAGATGATTCGGTACCCTGGCAGCAAGCCCGCATTTTCCACGGCGGACAATGGCGCGATGTCCGTTACAAAGAGGTCGCCTCGGTCTACTGGCGCACGGGCGCCGGCCAGCGGCCTTTGCGTCTGCTGGTAGTGGCGCCAGTGCCCTACGCCAGCGGCAAAGGCAAGCGTAAGTATTACGGCGAGCCCGCCTTCCTGCTCACTACCGACCTGGACCATTCCGCAGCCGTCTTGTTGCAGGCCTACTTCGACCGTTGGCAGATCGAGGTCAACCACCGCGAGATCAAAGACACCCTCGGAATCGGACAAGCTCAGTTGCGCAATCCCCGCTCGGTACCGCGCCAACCCGCCATGTTAGTGGCCGCCTACAGCGCGCTGCTACTGGCCGGCATCCAGGTGTTCGGCGACACACGTCCGGAAGCATTTCCAGCTCTACCCAAATGGCGTCGTAACGCCCGCCGCCCATCCTGCCTGGATCTGGTCACCCTCCTGCGCCAGCAAGTGGCCTCCGCCGCCGGTTCATCCTCGCTGCCCGGCGACATCCGCTGGAACAGTCTGGTCCTGGCTGCCAGCGCTTAATGCAACTGGCCAAAACACCATCCATGCTCGCAACAGCGGTAGAATCGTCAACCCTCACCACCGTCGCCTACGACTGCGCCAGCCAGGTGCTGCGGCTAGAGTTCCGAAGCCGTGCGGTGTACTGTTACTTCGATGTGCCCCCCCGCGTGCACCTTGACCTGCTGGCGGCCGATTCCAAAGGATCTTACTTTAATCGGAACATTCGCGGACGATTCCCTTACCACCGGCTGGCAGACCGACCCCAAACACAGGGTTAGACCCACTCTCTAATCCATCCGCCCCAACCCCCAATGACCTGCGCGAGGCCTACCCGGCCGCTCAATTACCCTTCCAATATGTCCAAACTCCAGGGACTGCCTGCAGGCAGTCCATGTACTCCCCGTCGCGATAGTGGACGATCAGGGTGCCGTCGGCGGTATCGGACGTGGGCAC
>DATGGJ010000108.1:0-1806 GCA_035308585.1 Terriglobales bacterium | reverse complement strand
CATCCAGGACACTCCCGTTTTGAATCGGCGAAAAGGTCCGGCAGCCTCGGGCAGATAATCCGGGCTCGCGGGCGAGGGCGCCCGCGCCCCAAAACCAGTGCCTGCCGCTCAGGTGAAGAGCATCCGCTCACCCGAAGCGCTGAAACTGCTTCCAGAATTCCGGCCAGGGCAGGCGGGGAGGACCGCAGACAAAAATATCGGGATGGTCCTGGCTTTCCTCGTTGGGAACACCGAGAGAATTTCCATTGTGTCCGGCGAGGCGGCAGGAGATGAAGGTACTCTCCACGCCCTGGCGTGACCAGCCAAGAACGATGAGGGTGGAAGGCGGGGGCGTGGGATAGCCGCGCAGCCAGGCCGAGTTGGTGCCGCTGATGGGGACGGGCAGGCCGTAAGCCCGGCCTAGGATTTCGATAGCGCCCTGCTCGCCGTAATTCCCCACCAGCACGCCCACGCTGGCGCGCTGCTCCGGCGGTAATGAGTCGCGAATGCCGGCGACGGTCCTGACCAGTTGGTTCCAGCCGATCTCTTCGCGCAGATCGCCATTATTGCGCAGTGCGAACTTCATCAGCGGGCCGCGCGAGGCCAAGGGCAATATCAGGGCGCCGAAATACATTCCAAATAGGGCGAGGCCGGTAAAGAAGGTAGCTTCCACGGTCCGGCGCCAGAAGCGAGACATTGAGGCGAGCCACCACTCGCAGGCCACGGCTCCCCTTGCGATCAGCATGGGATAGGCAGCCGCCAGGTAGTAGCCGCGCCCCTTGCCGATGACGAAGAGCGCCAGCGGGACCAGGTACATCCAGGCCAGCATCCGGTATTTCGCGTCGCGCAGGAAACCCAGCAAACCGGCAATCCACAAGGGGAAGGCAAAGAGATTGGCGCAGATCAGGAATTGGTCGCGCACAAAGCCGTTGGCCCGGCCCTCGCCCACGTCGCGGGCGTGAATATGCTGCAGGAAATGCAGCGAGATGAATCCGTGCCGGACCTGCCACACGATGTTGGGGAGAAAAATCAGCAGGGCCAGCGCGCTGCCGCCCCAGAACCATGGGCTGAGAAAGAACCGCCGGGCGCGGGTGAGCAACATGCCCCCCAGAATTCCGGCAACAAAAAACCCCATGGTGTATTTGGTCATGAAGCCCAGGCCAACCGCCCCACCGATGGCCAGCCACCAGCGCGGGTTCTCCGTCTTCAGCAGACGAATGACAAAATACGCAATCAGCACCCACCACAAGTAGTCAAACGTGGAGTATTGGAACTCCGTTCCTTCGAACAGCGGCAAGGGAGAGAGTGCGACAGCCAGCGCCGCGGCGACCTGGGCCAACCGGCCGCCCCCAAGTTCCCTCGCCATCAATCCGGTTACGATGATGGCCAAGGCCTGCGCTATCACCGAAAAGAGCCGCAGTCCGACCAGCGACAGGCCGAAAATTCCCAGGCTGACGCGTTCCACAAAGGGGGTGAAGGGCGGGTACGCGACGAAGCCCCAGTCGAGATGCAGGGCATCGCTTAGAGTCTGCAACTCATCCCGATGAATGCCGTAGCGGGAATTGGTGAGCGCATGGAGGAGTGCGATACTGGCCGCGATTCCAATCAGCCCGATCGTGGTGGCGCGAGATTCGGTGTCCGCCCGGGGTTGGTTTAGTGCCGGTTTGATGGATGCCATTCGCTCTCCAGGCACCTACATTCTCTGAGGCGGTACGCGTTTAGAGGAGCGCCCGGTTCCGCAGCGTAGCAGATTGTATTCCGATGGAAAAAGTTACACAGGCGTGACCATGTCTTGGATACATGAAGCGTAGACGAGAACGCTCGGTC
>DATGGJ010000107.1:0-7967 GCA_035308585.1 Terriglobales bacterium | reverse complement strand
CACGTAGGAGATGTCGCGGAGGTCGCGCGTCCAGCCCGTAGCCAGCAGCACAACCAGCATGGCGAAACCCAGGGCGAAATCGGCTATGCCCAGGCGCCGCCGGATGCGGTTGTAGCGCCGCGCCGCGGGCGTATCGGCTGGCGTCGTGCTGGTGGAAGAATAAGTCATAAATAAGCAATCAGCGCTTAGCAGTCAGCATTCGGCCCCTCGACCGTCCTTATTTCATCGCTACTAAGTTAGTGAATGGGTCAGTTCGCTGGCTCGGTGCTGAGTGCTGACTGCTGATTTTCTCACGCCGCCGCTTTCTGCATCACCATGCTCTCGCCGCTGGACAGCATCTCCTTCACCAGCTCCGGCGAGGCCGCCTCGGCGTAAAGCCGCAACAGGGGCTCGGTTCCGGAGGCGCGCAGCAGAATCCAGGCCTCAGCTCCCTTGCCGTTGGTGGGCGCGTCCAGAAAAAGCTTAACCCCGTCCAGCCCTTCCTTGCGCACCACGCGATAGTGGCCCAATTCCTTGAACTGCTCCGAGCGCGCCCGTTCGATGGCCGCCAGCTTCACGTCATCCGGAATGTGCAGGTCGCGGCGGCCGTAATGATGTTCGCCGAATTCGCGCTGCAAGTCGAGAACCAGTTGCCCCAGAGTCTTACCTTCATCAGCCATAACATTGGCCAGCAGCAGCGAGTTCAGGATGCCGTCGCGCTCCGGCAGGTAACGCGAGTAGCCGATGCCGCCTGATTCCTCGCCCCCAACCACGATTTCACGCTCCATCATCAGGTCGGCAATATGCTTGAACCCGATGGGGCATTCCAGCAGCTTGCGCCCGTAGCGCGCGGCAATGCGGTCCAGCATGCGCGTGGTGTTGAAGGCCCGCACCACGTCGCCCGGCCATTTCTTGCGTTCCAGCACCCAGCGCAGCAGCACGGAAAAACATTTGTGGGAGTCCACAAAGCTGCCGTCCTCGGCCACCGCTCCGATGCGGTCGGCGTCGCCGTCCGTGGCCAGACCGGCGTGGCAGCCTTCGCGCACCACCGTTTCCTGCAGCATGGCCACGTGCGGCTCGATGGGCTCGGGATTGATTCCTGGAAACAGCGGATTCACTTCCCCGCGGATGGCCACGTACTTTACCCCGTGCCTGTCGAAAATGCCGGCCAACACACCCCGTCCCGAACCATGCATGGCGTCAATGGCCAGCTTGAAGTTGGCCTTGGCAATCTTCTCCAGGTCGGCAAACTGGGTGATAGCCTCCACGTACGCCGGCTTTAAATCCACCCGGTCAATTTTGGCCGGCACGCCTTTGGGCATGGCTCCGGCGTGCAGTTCGGCTTCAATCTTCTTCATAATGGCGGGTGTAGCCGAGCCGCCGAAACGGCCTTTGAACTTTACCCCGTTCCAGTTGTAGGGATTGTGGCTGGAGGTGATCATCACGCCGCCGGCCGCGCCTTGTTGCCGCACAGCGTAAGAGACAGCCGGCGTGGGCGTGTAATCATCGGCTAGCATGACCGCGATTCCGGCTCCGGCCAGCACCTCCGCCGCGACTTCGGCGGCGCGCGGCGAGGCGAAGCGCGTGTCATAGCCCACCACCACGCCGCGGCCCGCCTCTTCGTGCTTCAGAACGTAGGAAGCAATGGCGCCGGCCACCCGGCGCACGTTCTCAAAAGTGAAATCGTCGGCGATTATGCCGCGCCATCCGTCGGTACCGAATTTGATTGCGCTCATTGGCTCCTGGTTCGTGGTCCTTAGCTTTGGGCTCATCACCCTTAATTTCCAGCTGAAAGCCAGGGGCTAACAGCCGACGGCTAATAGCCAAGAACTTGCTCCTAAACTAATTTCGCCATCTTTTTTTCATCCAGGTACTGCACAACCTTACCCACATCCTGCGCCTGCTCGCGGGTGGTGACCAGCAGGGCGTCTTCCGTCTCCACCACCACCAGGTTATTCACGCCCACGGTGGCCACGAATTTTCCCGGCGCGTGGACGTAATTGCCCTCCGCGTTCAAGGCAAAGCTGTTGGCTCCGTGAATAACATTCTCCGTCCCATCCGGTTTCAGCCTGGCCTGGTATTCATAGAGCGCCGCCCACGAACCCAGGTCGTTCCAGCCCACATCCACCGGGATGCAGAACAGGTTAGATGCGTGTTCCCCTTTGGCTGAACGCGGCTCCAGAACTGCGTAATCCACGCTGATGTTTTCGCATTTCGGGTACAGGCGGCGGAACGTCGCCGCAAATTTTCGGGTGCCGAAAGCGGCCGCAATCTGCTCCAGGTAAGGCGCGGTTTCGGAAAGGTGCTCGCGCAGGGCCCGCGCCAGCGTGTCGGCGCGCCAGAAAAACATTCCGCTGTTCCAATAATAGCGGCCCGAAGCCACGAACTCTTCCGCCCTTTGCCGGTTCGGCTTCTCGGTAAACCGGCGCACCCGCAGAACGTCCTTTTCCGCCTTCTCTCCGGTTTCTATGTAGCCATAGCCGGTCTCCGGACGCGTGGGTTGAATGCCCATCACCACGATGTTTTCCCCAGCGGCGGCGATTTCCAGGCCGCGCTGCAGTGCGGCGCGAAAGCCCTTCTCATCTTCCACCACGTGGTCGGAGGGAAACATCCCAATCACCGCCGCCGGATCCTGGCGCATGAGGATGAAGGCCGCCAGCCCGATGGCTGGGGCCGTGTTGCGACCCGCCGGTTCAGCTACCATCTGCCGCCGGGTCAGGGCCGGCAACTGGCGGCTGATTTCCGCGCTTAGCTCTTCATTGGTGATGATCCAGAACTGCTTCTCCGGCGCCAGCGGCCGCAGCCGCGCCACAGTTTGCTGAATCATGGTGCGCTTGCCGTCCAGCGCCAGCAGTTGCTTGGCCCGGCGTTTGCGGCTCAGCGGCCAGAAGCGCGTGCCCCGGCCCCCGGCCAGAATTACGGGATAGAAATGAGCGTTCTGTTTGGCCACAGATTCACGCGGGTTCTAAGGAAACTCGCAAGGACTCTCCCGCAGACGGAAGTGCTGACCGCCTCCGGGACGCACCTGACATCCTAAACTACGGCTGGCTCCGGGCGCGCGTAGGCCGGCACCCGCGCCCGCAGAAACTCCACTGACCACTGCGGGCGCACGCGGAATTCCCGCACGCAGGCCGGCACCACGATCGCCTCTCCGGGAGCAAAAGTCACCGGCTGCGCCCCGCCTGCTTCCAGCACGCCGCAGCCGTTCACCGCCACCAGGATGTCCACCAGGCGCTGTCCCGCCTCTACGGTCGTGAACAAGCTCGGCTCCTTCAAGGCGAACTTCTCCACCACGAAAAATGGGGAAGCAATCAGCTCCTGCTGCTCTAGCTGCCGCGCGCCGTTGTTGCTGGCAGTTTTCACCTTGCCGGAACCCGTCTGCTCCTTCACCACCTGCATGCCCTGTTCCAGGTGCAGAGGCCGCGGCCGCCCGTAGTCGTAAAGCCGGTACGTCGTATCCGAGCTTTGCTGGGTTTCCACCAGAATGGAACCCGGAGCGATGGCGTGCACCGTGCCGCCAGCCACGTAAATCATCTCCCCGGTGTGGATATCAATCCAGTTGAGCAGTTCGTCGGCACGCGTCTCGCGGATGGCCTGCTCCAATTGCAGGCGCGTGACCCCGGGCTTCAAGCCCAGCGCCACCTGCGCTCCCTTTTCCGCATGCAGAACATACCAGCACTCGGTTTTGCCCCAGGGCTGGCCCACCCGTTGCGCGCAGGCGTCGTCGGGATGCACCTGGACCGAGAGCTTATCGTGGGGAAAAAGAAACTTGAGCAACAGCGGAAAGCGGTTCGGCTCGCGTGCGGCATCGCCCACCAGGTCGCGGCCGTAGTGTTGCGCCAGGTCGGCCAGGCGTTGTCCCGCCAGCGGTCCGTTGGCGACACGGCATTCATCGCCCGTCAGCCACGCCTCGCCGATTTTTTCCGCAAATTTGCGCCCCGCGTAGATGGGGGATAAGTCCGTGGCTCCCCATGGCCGCGGGCTGAATTCCGGCAAAAGCAATAATGGATACAGTTCCATGGTTCGGTAGCTGGCAGTTGGACGCAACCTGTATAGAAGCAGGTCCGGGGAGAGCAGTTGCCGCCCGGTTTACTTTTGCTTATCCCGAAACCTGCGGCCTACCGGACTCCCGCCCTCAAACGGCGGCAAAGAATTTCCGCATCCGCTCCAGACCTCGGTCCAGTTCCGTGGCGGAAGTGGCATAGGAAATGCGGATGTGCTCGCCCGTGCCGAAGCCCTCGCCAGGCACGGTAACCACATGCGCTTCGCGCAGTAAGCGCGCGGCCACGTCGGCCGCCGACTTCATCCCACCCCGCCCCAAGTAGGCGGAAACATTGGGATAGGCGTAGAAGGCTCCCTCTGGCTGGGTGCAGAGAATCCCGGGAATGCCCCGCAATCCCTTCACCACCCGGTCGCGCAGCTCAATGTATTCCCGCCGCATATCTTCCACGCACTGCTGCGAGCCCTTCAGCGCCGCCACCGCCGCCTTCTGCACGATGGAAGTGGGGTTGGAAGTGGACTGGCTCTGCAACTTCTGCATGGCCTTCACCACCGCCTCCGGCCCCAGGGCGTAGCCCAGGCGCCATCCCGTCATGGCGTAAGTCTTGGAGAGCGAGCCGGCCAGCAGCACGCGGGCCCGGCCTTCGCTCAGCGAGCCCAGCGAGAATTTCCTGCCGGTGTAGTTCAGGTACACGTAGCATTCGTCGGAGAGCACCCAGATGCCGCGCTGCGCCGCCAGGCGCACAATTTCCGTCATGTCCTCCGGCTTCATCACCGCTCCCGAGGGATTGCCCGGCGAGTTCAGAATGATGAGCTTGGTCCGGGAGGTGACGGCGCGGCCGACCATCTCCGCCGTCAGCGCGAAATTCCGGCTCTCATCGGTGGCCACCATCACCGGCTGGCCGCCGGCATAACGAATAATGTCCTTGAACGACACCCAGTAGGGCACCGGCAGAATGACCTCGTCGCCATGGTCCACCAGCACCTGCATGGCGTTGAACAGCGCGTGCTTGCCGCCTACGGAGGCGATCACTTCTTCCCGGCGGTAGTGGGAGCCGAAATCGGCGGCATGCCGCTGCACAATGGCGTCGCGCAGCTCCGCCGTTCCGCCCACCGCCGTGTACCTGGTAAAGTTGCTTTCGATGGCGGTGATGGCCGCGTCCTTGATGTGTTTGGGGGTGGGGAAGTGCGGCTCGCCGGCCCCGAAGTCCACCAGGTCAATGCCCTGGGCCCGCAGCTTTTCTGCCTCGTTCACCACCGCCAGTGTGGCGGAAATCTCGATCCGGTTTATGCGCTCCGCGAAGCTTTCAGTAGGTCGTACTTCCGTGGTCGCCATCGCTCTGCCTTCATTCTCTCGAGGTTGGCTGGTTAATGCCGCGCCTGCCGGGCCATAGCCGGCGCCAGCTTTTCCCGTAATTTCTTCTCCACCAGCTCCGGCACCAGCCCGCGCACCGACCCGCCCAGCGTTGCCACTTGCCGCACCAGGCGCGAGCTCAGATAGGAATAGGTTTCGGCGGGCATCATGAACACGGTTTCCAGGCGCGGCTCCAGTTTGCGGTTCATCAAGGCCATCTGCAACTCGTACTCGTAATCGCTGATGGCGCGTATGCCGCGCAGCACCGCCGTCGCTCCCACCTGGAGCGCGTAGTCCACCATCAGGCCATCGAAGCTGTCCACCCGCACATTGTCCCGCTCCCGCGTCATCGCCCGGATCATTTCCGTGCGCTCGTCCAGGCTGAACAAGGGTTCTTTCTCCGGATTTCGCAGGATGGCCACGATCAGCTCGTCAAATATCTTGGCGCCCCGCTCGATCAGGTCCAGGTGACCATTGGTCAGGGGATCAAACGAGCCGGGATAGATGGCAATGACGGGCTTCAATCCGCCTCGATGGATACGGGAATCGCCTGAAACACCATGATTCTAATGCCCACTGCCGGGTGCGGGCAATCACGAGCTGAGAGGGGAGCTGGACGCTCGGGGGAAAAGGTCGCATGTTTCGAAGCAAAGGCGAAGAAAGACAGCCGATTGACCCACGCCCGGCATGGGCCTAACATCTCCGCAATGTCTTCCCCCTCCCCCAGCATCGGACAGGTGCTCGGGCACTATCGAATAGTGGAGCAGATTGGTGCCGGGGGGATGGGCATCGTCTATCGCGCCCGCGACTTGCAGCTCGAGCGCGACGTAGCCGTCAAGGTTCTCCCCGCCGGCACTATCAGCGACAGCGGCGCCCGGGCTCGCTTCCACAAAGAAGGCCTGGCGCTGGCCCGCCTCAACCACCCGCACATTGCCACCGTGCATGAATTCGGCGCCGACAATGGCGTGGACTTCCTGGTTACCGAGTACATCACAGGCATAACCCTGAACGAGAAATTGCTGGGCGGCGCTTTGCCGGAGGCGCAGGCGCTGAGCCTGGCCGCCCAACTGGCGGAAGCGCTGGAAGCGGCGCACGAGCAGGGGGTGGTGCATCGTGACCTGAAACCGGGCAACCTGCGGCTTACCAGCAAGGGGCAACTGAAGGTGCTGGACTTCGGCCTGGCCAAGCTGGCGCGCCCTCTCGATTCCACCCTGCCCACAGAGAACTTGAGCCAAAATCCAATTCTCTCCGGCACCCTTCCCTACATGTCGCCGGAGCAGGTTCGCGGCCAGCAGGTGGATGAGCGTAGCGACATCTGGGGGGCGGGTGCGGTGATTTACGAAATGGCCACCGGACAGCGGCCGTTTCCCGAACGCCATCCCCCGCAACTGATTGATGACATTTTGCGCCAACCCGCGAAGCCCCCGAGCGCCATCAATCCCCGCCTTGCGCCCGGGTTTGAGGCCATTATCCTCAAGGCTCTGGACAAGGACCCGGAGCGCCGTTACCAGTCCGCACGGGAATTGCGGGTTGACCTGCTGCGGCTGATGCCCAGCGGCACCGGGACGGCTTGGGAATCGAGTGCATCGCGAGCAGTCGCACGCCGGGGCACAAGAACCCGCAGAGCTCTTTTCGCTTTGCCTATTGTGCTGGCTGTTGTACTGGCCATGATCGGGTTTCGCTTAAAGAGCCGGCTGCATCCGGCGCAAGTTTCACCCCGCATTCTGGCGATTCTCCCCTTTCAAGCGGTGGATGGCGATAAGGCCACCGGCGCGCTGGGCGCGGGCATGACTGAGACTTTGACCGCGCAGTTAGCCCAATTCAGCGATCGTAATTCCCTGCAGTTGGTCTCCACCCACGAAATCGAGGCCCAGGGCATCAAAACCGCGGAACAAGCTCACCGTGACTTTGGCGTGGACTGGGTGCTGGAGGGCAGCCTGCAGCAGGCCGGCTCGCAGCTGCGCATCAACTGCATCCTGGTGGACGCCTCCACCCAGCGCCAGCTGGGTGCAAGCACCATAACTGCCGCAGCTAACGACATTTTTGGCCTGGAAGACAAGGTGGTGAATAGGACGCTTGAAATCCTGGCGGTCGCGATCCCACAAGCGCAGCGTAACAGTACGCAGATCCGGGCGGGCACCAGTCCGGAGGCGTACCAGCACTATCTTCGCGGGCGGGGCTACCTGGAGGAATATCAGAAGCCGGAGAACATCCAGAGCGCCATCGCCGAATTCGGCCAGGCCCTGCAGGTGGACCCCAATTACGGGCTCGCCTATGCCGGCATGGGCGAGGCCTACTGGCTGGGATTTCAGGAAAGCAATCGTACCAACGATTGGATCACTCTGGCCGCGCAGAACTGCGAGAAGGCCCTGGCGCTTACGCCCGATGTTGCCGAAGGCCACAGTTGCCTGGGCGACGTCTACAACGGTCAGGGGCGCTACCAGGCGGCCGCGGATGAGTTTCAAAAGGCTCTGGCCGCGGATAAGACCCAGATTGCTGCCCTCAGAGGACTCGCCGACGCCTATGAGAAGCTCGGCAATTTATCCGGCGCCGAGACTACCTACCGGCAGGCCATCAACCTTCGCCCGCAGTACTGGGCGGGATACGACTGGCTGGGTGCGTTTTATTTTCACCA
>DATGGJ010000106.1:0-4765 GCA_035308585.1 Terriglobales bacterium | reverse complement strand
AGCTTCACCGGATGCTTCAGGTGCAGCATCTCATGGTAGAGGAGATATTCCACGGCATAGCGGGGAACCAGGGGGTGGTCGAAGATGCGGCTGACCACGATGGTGTTGTGGGCGGGATCGTAGTGCCCCAGACTGTTGCGGGCGCGCTGCTGGCTCCAGGTGAGCAGCGGGCGAGCCATAAGGCCATAAAAGAAGCGCCGGTTGAGATCTTCGAAAATTTCTTCCAGGTGGTAGACGCTCCCGCGCGGCGTCTGCAGTTTCTTCCAGCCGCGAAGTTGCCGCACCTGGTTGGCCTTGTTGGCGATTTCATGGCTGGAGATGTAGCGGCGGTAGCGGGTGGCATGCGCCGCGGCAATGGGCTTGCGGTACATCTTGGCCAGCAGGATGTGGGCAATGGCGCGCAACACCGCTTCCGGCGCGCCTTCCAACAGGTCGGAGAGGCGAACCAGGAGGCGTCCATCGCGCAGCCGGATGGTGTTGTTGACATTGGCGAAGGCGAAGAATTCCACCTGCAGCTCGGGCATGGGCGCGCGCGGGCGCAGCTCGCGATAGCTTTCCTCAAAAATGGGTAGTAGTTTTTCCCGCACCGTTGCCTTAGGTTAGCACGGAAAAACACGGCAGTTGGTAGTTAGTAGTTGGTGGCGGGTGGGAGATGCAGCGTGCTCGGGAGCTTAGCGATGAGCTCTCTTTTTCCCCTTGGCGGCAGCCTCCTGTTCCTGCTGCAGTTCCCGGTGTTCGGCCACGCCGTCGTTGACCGCCTGCACGGCGCTGGCCAGAACGAAACCGTAGGTGTTCATCTCCTCCGGCGTGGAGGCTTGGCGCACCTGGTTCAGCTTGACCCTGAACTCCCCATCGCCCGCGATTACCATTTTCAGCGGTTTGCGCAAATCTTCTTTCTGGTCGGTGTACATGTCGAGGTTGTCGCTCAGTTCGTCATAAATGGAAAGAAAATCCTGCAGAGAACTGCGGATGGCGGCGGTGCGGTCGGCGGCCGCCAGCTTGGGATTGCTGCGCGCGGCCAGGGCCGCATCCAGGCGCTCGCGCGCGAACTTCACGATCAGCGGCAGGCGCTTGTCCGGTTCCTGATTGGTGTCGCGCAACTCATGCACTTCCTTCTGGTTGAGCGGGTCGCGCTGGCCGCGCTGGGCAAACACCGGCAGCGCGGCCAGAGTCAGAAGCAATGCCAACAGGGCGTTACGATCCATTTTCATATCAGTGTTCCGAAAACATCTGCATGAGCAGCTGGGTACGGATATGTTCCAGGCGGTTGATAGCGTCCTGCACGGGCGGGCGGCTATCCACATCCAGGGTCGGCTTCAGGTCCTGGAGCCGGCGCGACATCTTGCGCACCTCGATTTCGGTTTTTTTGATGTTTTTTCGAGCCTTGCGGGCGGTGTCGCCGGCCTGCTGCGAGTACTCCACCACTTCCTGCAAAAGTTTCTGCGCTTGCGGGATCTGCCCGGCACTATAGGCTTTTTCCATGTCCTCCAACTGATGGCGGGCGATATCCAGGCAAATCCTGGGCTGGTCGGCCGGCTTGGCGGCGCCCAACTTTGCCTTGAGTTCTTCCACCGTCTCGCGGCGGGCGAACCCAGGCAACGAGCAGGCCACCGCCGTCAGCACCAGCAGAGCGGCCACACCGAAATGGCTTCGGCC
Organism: Terriglobales bacterium; assembly: GCA_035308585.1. Lineage (GTDB taxonomy): Bacteria > Acidobacteriota > Terriglobia > Terriglobales > Acidobacteriaceae > JAICWP01. The sequence goes on along the minus strand of DATGGJ010000106.1, from coordinate 3,109 downwards.
GCTCATTTTTTGGGATCAATGGCCAGCAGGCGATGCTTTGCCTGCCACTCCTGCTCCGGATTTTTGCCGCCGGAAACCGACAGAAACTGGCGATAACTTGCCGCTGCCAGCTTGAACTGCTTGAGATGGTCCAGGGCGGTGGCGCGCAAGAAATATGTTCCCGGGTTTTCGGGAAAAAACTTGGCGCGCACATCCAGGGCTTTCAGGGCCAGCGGATAGTTCTTGTTTTCCGCGGCGGCCACCGCCAGGTCTCCATAAATCACACCGGCATCGGGTTTCAGCTTAACGGCGTTAAGGAACTCGCTTTGCGCTTCGGGATACTTGTGCTCCGCCATCAGCGATGCGCCCAGTCCGTAGTGTAGTTCGGCGTCATTGGGCATTTTGGCCAGCAGGCCGCGATAAATGGTTTCCGCTTTGTCGTACTTTCCGGCACGAGCGTAGGAAAACGCCAGGTCGCGCTGGGCGTTCAAGTCGTCGGGAGCAAGCTGCAGGCCCTGCTGCAGTTCGCCGGCGGCTTCGGCGTGCTTGCCTTCCGCCTCCAGCACCCGGCCCAGTTGCACGTGCGCCGCGCCGTTTTTCGGGGCCACCGCCAGATACTGGCGCAGGGCGGTCTCCGCCTGGGGCAGGCGCTTGCTCTCCATGTAAATATTGGCCAGGCCAATCAGCGCGTCGGCGGAGCCGGGCGACAGGGCCACGGCGGCCTTGTACTCGCGCTCGGCGCCGGAGAGGTCATTCTGCCTTTCCAGGATGGCGCCAGAAGAAAGATGCGGCTCAGGGTCCTTGGGCTGGAGTTTGGCGGCCTCGCCGAATGCCTCCACCGCTTCCGCCGGCTTGCTCCGCTCCAGCACGTGCCCCAGGGAAAGCCAGGCCCGGGCCAGAGCTTCCTGGGGATTGGCCGTAGGCTTCAGTCGAGTGGCGGCGCGCAAGAATTGCTCGGCGTCGGAGCTGCCGGTTTGCGCCAGCAGCAACCCGAGGTTGAGGTTGGACTCGAAGACATCCGGCTTGGCGGCCACCGAATGGCGGTAGGCTTCAATGGCTTCCGGCTTGCGGCCAGTAGCGGTGTAAACATAAGCCAAGTCGAACCAGGCACGATAGTTCCTGGGATTGTCGGCGGTGACGTGCTGCAGCAAAGGTTCAGCGGTGGAATAGTTATTCTTGTCGAGCGCCGCCTCGGCCTGGCGCAGTTCGGGAGGGAATAGCGGGTCGGATTGCTGCACCCGGACGTGGTGAACGGTTTTGCCCGTTTGCTGCGCCCGTAGTCCGGTTGCCGACACCATGACCAGGACGGCGGCAGCCCATCCAAGCAGATTCTGTTTACCGGCCATTTCCGGAGATTCCGCTGTGCCTTTGGATGCGCATGGCGGTAATCCAATAGCTTACCGCGAAAGGCCTGCCCGGCCCAATTAGCCTTGCGGCCGGTTGCGAGCTAACCGGTTGGCCGCGCGCCATTGCCGCTCAGAATGCGGGCGAGGAACTTGCCGGTATAGGACTTCGCGTTCTGACTGATGGCTTCGGGCGGACCGGCATCCACCACGTAGCCGCCGCCCTCGCCACCTTCCGGGCCGAGGTCAATGATCCAGTCGGCGGTCTTGATTACGTCCAGATTGTGCTCGATGACCAGCACCGAGCCGCCGGCCTCGATCAGGCGGCGGAAAGCGGCCAGCAGCTTGCTGACGTCGTCGAAGTGCAACCCGGTGGTGGGCTCATCGAAAATGTAAAGCGTGCGGTGTCGCCGCCGCCCTTCCTGCGGCGTGCGCAGGCTGTTGCGCGGCTGCAGGTGGGCCGCCAGCTTCATGCGCTGGGCTTCGCCGCCGGAGAGCGTGGTGGCCGACTGGCCCAGGCGCAGATAGCCGAGGCCAACTTCCTCCAGCACGCGCAGCTTCTCCGTGATTTTGGGCGCCGCTGAGAAGAACTGCAGCGCCTCGCGCACCGTCAGGTTCAGCACTTCGTGGATGTTTTTGCCGCGGTAGCGAACCTCCAGCACCTGCGGCTTGTAGCGTGTGCCTTTGCACTCCTCGCAGATCAGTTCCACGTCCGCCAGAAACTGCATTTCCACCGTAACCGTCCCGTCGCCCTGGCAGGTTTCGCAGCGGCCGCCGGGAATATTGAAGGAAAAGTGTCCGGCGCTGAAGCCGCGCTTATGCGCCTCCGGCAGGGAAGCGAAAAGCTCGCGGATGGCGTCAAAGGCCTTGATGTAGGTGACCGGGTTGGAACGCGGCGTGCGCCCGATGGGCGACTGGTCCACCAGCACCACTTCATCAATCCATTCGGCGCCTTCCAGGCGCTCCAGCGCGCCCGGCGCCGGGTCGCCGCCGTTGCTCTGCCGCTTGGCCGCGGCCAGGGCCTGGTAGAGAACGTCGTGCACCAGCGTGGATTTGCCGGAGCCGGAGACTCCAGTGATGGCCACAATCATGCCCAGGGGAATGGTTACGTCAATCGCCTTCAGATTGTGAGCCCGCGCACCGATGATGCGCAGTTTGTGCGCGCCCGGCTGGCGGCGCTGGTTGGGCGGCTGGATGCGAAGTTCGTGAGCCAGGTAGCGCCCGGTGAGGGAAGTCGGCGTGCGCCTGATCTGGTCGTAGGTGCCGGCGGCGATGACCTTGCCGCCATTTTCGCCCGCACCCGGGCCCAGGTCGAGAATGCGGTCGGAAGCCAGCATAATCTCGGGGTCGTGTTCCACAACCAGAATGGTGTTTCCCAGGTCGCGCAAGCCGTGCAGGATATGGATAAGGCGGTTGGTGTCGCGGCTGTGCAGACCTATGGAGGGTTCGTCCAGCACGTACAGGGTGCCCACCAGGCGCGACCCCAGGGAGGTGGCCAGCTGAATGCGCTGGGCTTCGCCGCCGGAAAGCGTGGCCGACAGGCGGTCCAGCGTGAGGTACTCCAGGCCAACATCGTTGAGAAAGGTCAGGCGCTCGCGGATTTCCTGCAGCAGCTTGTCGGCGATCGTGGCTTCCTGTTGGGTCAGCTTGAGCTCGTCGAAAAATTGCCGCGCCTGCTCCACGGTGAGGGCGCAGACCTGGCAGATGTCCTTGCCTGCGATCTTTACCTGGCGCGCTTCCGGACGCAGGCGGGTGCCGTCGCAGGTGGAGCATCGCGAATAGCCGCG
>DATGGJ010000105.1:0-9622 GCA_035308585.1 Terriglobales bacterium | reverse complement strand
AGATTGATTGGCGGTTGGGCCGCCCATTTTCCTGAAAGACCAGAGTCGGAAGCCAGCCGAGCTGGCGCTCGGCCGGACAGGCGAGGGCGCCTGTCCCCACACAGGTCGCGAGGGCGCCCGCGCCACAAAGAGCAAGAGATTGATTGGCGGTTGGGCCGCCCATTTTCCTGAAAGACCAGAGTCGGAAGCCAGCCGAGCTGGCGCTCGGCCGGACAGGCGAGGGTGCCTGTTCCCACACGGGTCGCGAGGGCGCCCGTCCGCATAAGCCAGGAATCTAGTCGCGGCCGGAGGCGGTGGCGGCGGCGGGGGCCGACCAGGTCCAGCACTTGCCGTCCATGTGAGAGGGGGCGGGCATGCCGAACAGGCGAAGGATGGTGGGGGCGACGTCGGCAATGGCGGGCTGCGGATCGGCGATCTTCCGGTTGGAGAACAGGACGCCGGGAACCAGGCGCGGGTCCACGCAGTGGTCGCCGCTCCAGGCCTTGGTGTTGTCTTCAAAAATCTCTTCTGAAACTTTGCCCGTGACCGCGCCCCAGGAGGCGCGGTAGCCGTCGCCGTAGCCGACAATGAGGTCGGGCGATGTGCCGACGTAGGGGCCGGCATAGACGGAATCGTTTTCCCAGATGCCGCTGACGGCCACTTTGCCGGTGAGGGGATCGGCGAGCCCATCAAGCTTCTGGCGCAACTCCTTCTTGAGCGCCGCGGCCTCGGACGGTTCGACAATGCCGTTGTGCTCACGGCCGCGCAAGTTCAGAAATAATCCATTCAAGCCGAAGTTGTAGGCGCGGGTGCGCGACCAATCCACGTCGTGGAACCACTCGCCGTCGCCCCTGGCGCCAGGCTTCAGCGCCAGGTAGCCGTTCCGCATCAGCCAGGTATTCAAGTTCACACCGCGGGCGAAGTTCTGGAAGCCGTGGTCGGAGATTACCAGCAGCAGGGAATCGTCATCCATTTGCTCCATGACACGGCCGACCACGCGGTCCACACGCTGATAAAGATCTTCGATCACCTTGGCGTGGCGCTTCTGGAGCGGATGCTGCTGCTGAGCGGGGTGGGACTCCTCCAGATAGCGCCAGAACATGTGCTGCACGCGGTCTGTGGTGTCGAAAACGCAGACGCAGACACCGCGCGGCGTCTTTTCCAGCGCGTCGAAGAGCATGCGCTCGCGGTCTTCGTGATTGCCGTAGGCCTGCACCAGGAAGGCGTCGTCGTCGAGCACCTGCTCGTTGAGCGCCCAGGTGTCTTCGGCCAGGCCGAGCGTGGCGTAAGGGCCGAAGAGGCGGGCCAGGTACATGGAATAGGTGAGGGGATGGGAGATGGGCAGGTCGGGGCGGCCGGGGTCAATGTTGACCGGAGTGACGTAGAGCTCGACTTCGGGCGTGAGTTGCTTGAGGTAGAAGCGGCAGATGCCGTGGGCGGTGAGGCCGAAGCCGGCTTTGAACTGCACGGAGATCCACTCGGAATACTGGCCGAGCTTGAGGGTGAGGCGCTCGGTATCGAGCTCGATGCGGGCTTCGCCGCGCTCGGGGAAGGCGCGCAGGCGGAACGCGGCGCGCAGTTCCTTGCCGGGCTGGCTGCTCAGGGGGTCGTCGGGACCCGGAATGTAAGACTGAAATGATCCGTTGCGGCGGTCCAGGGGAATACGCACGCCGCCTTCCTCGAACTTCTGACCCTCGCCGCGGGTGGTGCAGAAGCAGAAGGTGCCCTGGCTGCCTTTCAAATCCGGAACACACATGCCGGAGAGCAGCACGCCGGAGAATTTTTCCGGGGGGAAGGTGACGGGCACGCGCAAGATGGAGCAGAAGACACCGGCGTCGCTCAGCCAGTGCCAGAAGGGTTTGGAGCGGCGCAGTTGCTTGATCTGCGGCTTGCCCAGGGGAATGGAATATTTGCCCAGGCGCAAGTGGCGCTTGGGGCCGTTGATTTGGGCGGAGGAAAGGAAGGGCAGGTAGTTGCCGGTATCGCGGGCCAGGAAATCGTAAATGTTGTGCTTGCCGGGGTTGGTGCCGGTCTGGAAGGTGGACCAGGCCACCGGCGAGATGGGCGGGAAGGTGGTTTGCAGGCGCTGGAAGGTGCCGGTATCGCGCAGGCGAGCCAGGTGGGGCAGCTTGCCTTCAGCCATGTAGCGTTCCGCCAGCCTGGGGTCCATGCCGTCGAAGCCGAGGATGACCACGCGCTTGGCGGCGGCTTTGCCGTAAGCCTTGCGGTGGCGCAGGAAACGGAAGAGCTGGCGCAGCGGCCAGGTGACGAAGGCGTAGAGCGAGTAAAAGAAGGCGACAAACAAAGTCCAGAAGGAGGAGAGGACGGCGAAGCCGGCGCCGGGGCCAACGTAGGCCTGGGCGGGATGAGGAATGAGGAGGATGAGGGGGAGGAGCCAGAGAAGCAGCGGAAGCAAGCGATTGCTGGTACACGCGAGATCCCTCGGGCCTGAAGGCCCTCGGGATGACGCCTTCCTGCGGAAGGCGTTTCGCGGGCGGGAGCCTGCCCTGAGCCTGCCGAAGGGGCGCCCGCGCCACAAGCTTTCCATCAACCACAACGATTTGGCGAGGCGGCGGCTCATATTTCGATACCCAGAATAAATTTAAAGAGCAAGGCGGCGGCGAGGGAGACGACGAAATAGATGACCAGCCAGTTGGTGGTCCAGGGTCCGACGTCGATGTCGCGCTCAGGATAGTTCACCGCCAGCAGGCGAACGGGCGAGCTGGCGGGCAGGGCGGGCTCGGCGCAATCGAGCAGGCGCCGCCAGAGGTGGCCGCGCATACGGCATTCCGAGAGATGCGCGAGGTTGCCGGAAACCACCACTTGTTTGTCCACTTGCTGGCCCTCGGCCAACAGCTGGACGGTGTACTCGCCGTCGGCGGAGGCGACCAGGCGCCAGTCTACTTCATTGTTGTCCGCGATGTGGACAGCGGGCGCGGATTCGCTCAATCCCGGAGGGAGGCGCAAAGCCATGTTATCCAGGGCGCCGGGCTTTTCGAGTTGCGCCTTGAACAGAATGGGCTGGTTGGTCTGAAAAGGGAGCGAGCCCAGGTAGCGATCGCCATAAATGAGCAGGACGATCATAGGAATGATGATGATGGCCAGGGGCTTGAAGGAAACGCGCAGGTAACGCCCGGTGCCGGTCAGGATGCGGCCGTAAGCGCGTACCACCACCTGGGGCTGGTCCTGAAAAAGGCGCACGGCAAGCAGTTGCGCGCGCAATTGGTCCTTGGCGCAGCGCACCGCCTTCTGGTCGGAAAGGTAGCCGAAGAGCACGATCATCACCAGGCCGGTGAGGATGGAGACAATCAGCAGAAAGATGAGGGCGTGGCGAGAGGCAATAGGCAGAAGAACAAAGGCCGAAGTTGGGGTTCCCAAAGCCATGCGTTCGGGTGGCGTCCCTAACGGAACTCGTTTTCATTGCTAGACGTTCCCAGGACTTCCGTCCTGGGCTTTAGTATGGCGCCCCTGAAGGGGCTGACGTCGAGCTAAACCAAGCGTTCTCCGACAGGGGCAAAATGCCCAAATCCAAACTTACTTCGCGCTCTGGAGTCATCCAGAGTGACTTCAGTGGCGAAGGACCTGGCGTGCAGCGCAGCAGTCGCTCAATAGTTCACGCGAGATTTCTCAGGACTGAAGCCCCTCGGAATGACGCCAAAGTTTTTTCTGCTACTCGATGTAGCCCAGGCCGCGGAGGCGCTTCTTGATTTCCTCTTCCGAGGCGGAGCTGCTCTCGGCGCCCAGGATCGCGGTGGCTTCCTTCTCCAGAGCGTGAACAATGAATTCGTCCACCGAAGCATAGCCCGCCATCTGGGAGCACTTTTTCAACTTCTCCAGCAGGTCATCATCAATCTTCAGCTTGTAACCGAACATAACCATGCTCTCCTTCAGCGGCCTAAGTAAGCAGTCTGAGAACGGGGCGCGGCTGGGGACTGGAACACCGAATGACCTATCATACCGTGGCCGGGAGCGATACCAAACTCGGCCAGGATGGTGGGGGCGATGTCGGTGAGGGCGGGCGCGGGGTCCGCAATCTTGCGGTTGGTGAGGAGCACGCCGGGCACCAAGCTGTAGTCCATGCAGTGGTCGCCGCTCCAGGCGTAGGTGTTGTCCTCAAAAAGCTGGCGCGGAAAAGCGCCCAGGATGGTTTTCCAGCCGGCGCGATAGCCGCGGTTATAGCCCACGATGAAGTCGGGGGCGTCCTTCACGTACGCGCCGTGGTAAACCTGCGAGGTGCGGCTCATACGGGTGATGACGGGCAGGCCGCTGGCGGGGTCGCGCACCGCCAGCAGCTTGGAGCTGAGCTCATCGAGCAGGGCGTCAGCCTCGCGGCCGGGCTGTACGATGCCGTTCTTTTCCCGTCCCTGCAGATTCAAATAAAGGCCGTTCAACCCCAGGCCGTAAGCGCGGGTGCGGCTCCAATCCACATTGGTGAAGTACTGGCCTTCTTCCTGATTAGCGCCGGGTTTAAGGGCGATGTAGCCGTTCTCGAGCAGCCAGGTGTTCAGGTTGAAGGAACGGTAGAAGGGAGCGAAGCCGTGGTCGGAGAGGACGAGCAGGGTGGTATTGGCGTCGAGCCTGGGCAGCACCTCGCCCAGCACGCGGTCAATCTGCTGGTAAAAGCCTTCCAGGGGATTGCCGTACTGGGCCGCCAGGTTGGCATCGTAGGCGGGATGATGCGAGTCCATGAGGCGCCACATCATGTGGCCGTTCAGGTCGAGGCTGGAGAAATAAAAGAAGAAGACACCGCGTTGGAACTTGGGGAACTCGGCGTTGAAGATGTGGCGCTGCTCGGCGGCAACTTCGCGGGCCTGCTGCAGGTATTCGCCGTCGTCGAGCACGCCGTCAGAAAGGGCCTTGGTGTCTTCGGCGATGCCCTGAGTGTAGAAGTCGCCTACCTCGCGCCACACATCGCGGGAGAGGCTGGCGGGAGTGGAGAGGGGCAGGGCGGGATCGGCGGGGTCAATATTGACCGGAGAAATGTAGAGTTGAAAACGCGGGTGCACCTGCTTGAGAAAAAGGCGGCAGATGCCGCTGACGCTTTCCAGTCCGGGAATGAGGGAAAAATCCACGTGCACCCAGCCGCTCCATTCGCCTTCACGGAGGACGAATTCCTGGTCCTGGATGGCGATTTTGGCCACCGGCGAAACCGGGTCCACCGAAACCGTGAAGGGCACCAGCGCAGGAGGCCAGCCCCGGCGAAAGCTGTTCTTGGGACCTTCCAGGTTGGCGGCGACGCGCCAGTTTTGCACCATCACGGGGATAATTTCCCCGCCCTCGACTTCCCCGGCCTGGACGGTGGGGTCGTCGGTATAGAAGCTGAAAGTGCCGTAGCCGCCGCGCAAGTCAGGCGTGCCCATGCCGGCCAGGGTGCGGGCCTTGGAGGCGCTGGGCGGGAAGTTGGCGGGCATGTGAAACACGCTGGTGGGAATGCCGTGGTCTTCCAGAATGTTCCAGAAAGGCTGGCCGTGGCGCAGGAGTTCAGCGGTGCCGCCGCCCAGGGGAATGACCCAGGAGCCCAGATGCAGGTTGTGCCGGGGCGGCTCAACCTTGGAGGTGGAGAGATAGGGCTCCATGGTGGCGGGGTCGCGGTGAACGAAATCGAAGATGCCGTGGCCGCCGGGATCGAGGCCGGTGATCAGGTTGGACCAGGCGACCGGGCTTTGCGGAGGCGTGCTGGTGGTGAGCGTGCGAAACGAACCCTGGCGCGCCAGGGCGGCGAAGTTGGGCATTTTGCCTTCGCGCATAAAACGCTCCAGCAGCTGCGGGTCCATGCCGTCGATGCCCAGAATGATGAGCTTGTGGTCGCCGCGGTAGCGGTTGCGCGCGGGAAGCTGGGAATAGAGCAGGCCGGCGGCGGCGCAGATGACCACCGCCACCAGAAGCCATTTCGCCTTGCTCACGGCAGGACTCCGTTTTCGGGAGAGGGCCGGTGGGATGCGAACTGAGAGGCTGGCGACAACACGCGTGCTTTTAGCTTGGGTTGCTGGGAATTTGCGATGCTTAGCTTTTAGTGCAAAGAGGCTGGGAAAGTCAAGACGAGGCGGGAGCGGGGTTCAACGTCAGTCGGGGAGTCGAGCCGGCGGAGACGAAACCGAGTGGCGATAAAGATTGCTTATCAGAGCGATAACAACAATGAGTTGACCGCGACGCGGGGCGAACCGCAGAATGGAGCAATCCGCTCCACAGCGATGGGCCAGCAACGGCGGGCAGCGCTCCGCCGCGGTATGGCGCTTCGGCTTTAAAGGAGCGAACCGGGCTGAGCCAGAAAAAGGAAAGAATGGCAACCACTACCGATAGCATTGGCGCACAAAAATTTTCCCCATTACAACCACCACGGCGATACCTTTTTGGCCCCGGGCCGACGCAAGTGCATCCGCGGGTGTATGAAGCTCTAGCCAAGCCCATTGTGAGCCATGTGGACCCGTATTTCTTCAGCGTCATGGAGGAGGTGCAGGGGCTGCTTAAGGTCGTGTTCGGCGCCCAGCAGGGAGTCACGCTGGCGGTTTCGGGCACGGGCAGCGGAGGGATGGAGGCGGCGGTCTCCAACTTCGTGGAGCCGGGCATGAAGTGCGCCGTGTTTGCCAACGGCTTTTTCTGCGACCGGATAACGGAAATGGCCAAGCGGCACGGGGCCCAAGTGGTTCGCCGGGAGAAGCCCTGGGGCGAGACGTTCAGCGACGACGAGGCGCGGGAGTTCATTGGCCGGGAAAAGCCGCAGGTTGTGGCCTACGTGCAGGCGGAAACTTCCACGGGCGCGCTGCAGCCGGGGAAGGCGCTGTGCGCGGCGGCACATGACGCCGGAGCGATGGTGATCGCCGATTGCGTGACCTCGCTGGGCGGGCTGCCGGTAGAGGTGGACAAGACCGGCATTGACGTGGGCTATAGCTGCACGCAGAAAGGTTTGAGCTGCCCGCCGGGACTCTCGCCCATGGCGCTTTCGCGGCGAGCCATGGATTGGCTGGGGCAGCGGCGGACGCCAGTGCCCAACTGGTATTTCGATTTGAAGCTGATTTACGACTACTCAACGGTTTCGCACCGCTATCATCACACCGCGCCCATCTCCATGTTTTACGCCCTGCGGGAAGCGCTGGTGCTGGTGGCCGAAGAGGGAGTGGAGAAGCGCTGGGAACGTCACCGGCGCTGCCATGCGATGTTCGTCAAGGGCATGGAGGAGATGGGGCTGCGGATGTTCGTGCCGGAAGGACAGCGGATTCCCACGCTGAACACGGTCTGCGTGCCGGCGGGCGTGGACGACGCCAAGGTAAGAAAACGGCTGCTGGAGGGTCCGGGCATTGAGATCCAGAGCGGCTTTGGGCCGCTGGCGGGCAAGGTGTTCCGCATTGGGATCATGGGCCCGCTGGCCACCGAAGAAAACGTGCAGTTCCTGCTGCGCGAGATGGGGCGGGCATTGGCGGCGGAAGGGTACAAGGCCTAGGACATTGTCGCGATGCGGGACATGATGACAAGTCATCGGGTCGTCCGCTGGTGGTGTGTGGCCGTCCTGCTGCTGGGCTCGGTCAGCCTGCCGGCGGCGGAGAAACCAAACATCATCCTTATAACCCTGGATTCCGCGCGGGCGGACCGGATGGGTTTTCTGGGGGGCAAGGGCGGGTTGACGCCCAGTCTGGATGCTCTGGCCAGGCAGAGCATTGTTTTCGAACATGCTTACGCGCAGTCGCCCAGCACGGTGGCTTCGCACGCGGCATTGCTGACCGGCACTTATCCTCCTTATAACCACGTGAGCGAATTTGGCGCGGGGCTGGCGCCAAGTCTGCCCTACCTGCCGGAACTGCTGCGCGCGGCCGGATATCGCACGGCGTCGTTTGTGGGCACGCTGCAATTGGACCCGCGCCAGGGCTTCGCGCCCGGCTTCGACCGCGGTTTTGAAAAGTACGACGCCGGATTCCGCCTGCCGCAAATGGGCGAGAGCCGCTATGGAACGGTGGAGCGCCGCGGCGGGGAAGTGGTGGCGCGCGCCCTGGCCTGGCTGCAGCGGCCGGGCAAGGGGCCGTTCTTTCTCTGGCTGGAACTGAATGACGCGCATGCGCCCTATCAGCCGCCAGCGGGCTTCGCGCGCTCCGGTTCGGCATACAACGGCGAAATCAAGTACGCCGACGCGCAGGCAGGCAAGCTGATTTCCGCGCTCCGCGCGCGCAAGCTCTATGACGGGGCGCTGATCGTGGTGGCGGGAGATCACGGCGAGTCGCTGGGAGCGCACGGCGAGGCGACGCACGGTGTTTTTCTTTATGACGAGACCATCCACGTGCCCCTGCTGGTGAAGCTGCCGCAGAACCGGGGAGGGAAGGCCGGGCCGCATGTGCGCCTGGTAGACGTGGCGCCCACGGCGCTGGAGGTGGCGGGAATACCGGTGCCGCCGCAGATGCAGGGCCAGTCGCTGTTGCGGGCGATGCGGCAGGCGGGCATGGGAGACGCGGCATACGCGCGCTCCGAGTTTTCCCGGGAAGCGTTTGGCTGGAGCCGGCTGGAAGCGTGGCGGGCGGGCAAGTATCTGTACATTCGCGCGCCCAAGCCGGAACTCTACGACCTGGAAGGCGATCCCGGAGCCACGCACAACCTGGCGGGCAGTTCACAGGCCACGGCGGGGACGATGGCGGCGCAGTTGCTGGCCTTCGATGGACGCATGACGGGCAAGGCCAGCAGCGGCGGGCAATTGAGTTCCAGCGAACTGCAGAAGCTGGCGTCCCTGGGGTACGTGGGACTGCAAAAGCCGGTTTCGTCCAATGAGGGCGTGGTTACGGGCACCGATCCCAAGGACGAGATCGCGCTGGCCAACAAGGTAGAAGAGGCCATGCAGGAGATTGAAGACGGCAAGCCGCAGAGGGCGAACGCGGCCTTGCAGGCGGTGCTGAAAAGCCATCCAGAAATGTTTCTGGCGCAATTTGCCGCAGGCACGGCGAAAATGCAGGAGCGGCAGTACGCGGCCGCGGTTCCATTCTTGCGCAAGGCGATTGAGCTCGAACCGCTGGCGGCTTGGGCCTATTACGAAATGGGCGAGGCGCTGGCCCATACGGGCGACTGGAAGGGCGCGGCCACGCACCTGGAGATAGCAACAGCACGCCTGCCGGAAATGGCGGAGGCGCATGCCACGCTGGCTGAAGCCTACCAGCACTTGGGGCGGGTGGCGGAGGCGAAGAAAGAGCAGGAGCGAGCCGAGCAGCTCAGGAACGGAGGGAAGTAGGAATCGGGAGCCGGCGCTAGAGAGGAAGACTCGTGGATCAGCGGGGCTAAAACTTCTTCTTTTTAGAGCTTGCTTTTTCGTTCGGTGAAGCCGGGCGCTTCCACGAAGACAGACACCGCTACCAGAGGCGCGGCTGGCACCGGATTGGGCTGAAGTAGAGAGCTTGGGGCAATTTCTCGGTTTTATTGAGGAGGAATCATGCGATGGGCGATAGCGGCGGTCCTATGCGCATGCGCGGCGATGGCGCAGGCGCAACCGAAAGCGCTTTTCTACATGACGCAGCGCCCGGATTCGGTGCAGGCGTTTTTAAGTCACCCTGACAAAATAGACATTCTGGTCCCCACCTGGTATTCCGTGGACGGAACGGGGCTGGTTTGGGGCGGACCGGACGAGCGGGTGATGCAAGTGGCGCGCCAGCACCACGTGGCAGTGATGCCGATC
>DATGGJ010000104.1:0-13909 GCA_035308585.1 Terriglobales bacterium | reverse complement strand
AGTGTAAAATGAGGCTGTTGCCTCACATCTCGGGCCCGTAGCTCAGCGGTTAGAGCAGTGGACTCATAATCCATTGGTCCCAGGTTCAAATCCTGGCGGGCCCACCATGGTTCCCCAATAGTCGCTCCGGTCCGAGGTCCTTCGCCGGTGGCTCAGGATTTCGGCTGGCGGCTGACGCCGCCAAAGCGCCTCAAGTTCAAATCCTGACGGGCCCACCGGTCAATTCGGCCGCTGTCCAATCACCCAACGCGACCCGGTCACTCCAAGCGCCGTGTTAGATTGCTGGCCTCGGCCGCTCATGCCCGCACCCGGCCATCCCGCATCTTCCGTTCAGAATGCCAGGGCTCAGGCTGCCGGCGGCGGGCCGCCCAAACTGGCGCGGCAAATTGGCCTCTTCGACGCCACCATGCTGGTCATGGGCGGCATTGTGGGTTCGGGCATTTTCATCAATCCCTACGTAGTGGCCCGGCAGGTGCACACGCCGGCGCTCATCCTGGGTGCCTGGGTGGCCGGTGGCCTGGTCGCCATGCTGGGCGCCTTCGTCTATGCCGAACTGGCTGACCGCATGCCCGAAGTCGGAGGCCAGTATGCTTACCTGCGTTCCGCCTATCACCCCGTCCTCGGATTCCTTTATGGCTGGGCGCTTCTATTGGTCACCGAGACCGGAGGCATGGCGGCGGTGACCGTAACCTTTGCCCGCTATTTTCGCGAGTTGACCGGGACGGCCGTCTCCGAGCGCATCATCGCGGTGGTCACCCTGGCCATGCTTACGCTCATCAACTGCCTTGGGGTGAAGTTGGGCAGCCGCGTGCAAAGCGCGCTGATGCTGCTCAAAATTGCGGCTATTGTCTTGTTGGCCGGGGCCGGCTTCCTGCTTCTGCGCGCGCCCCATCCCCTGTTGCACCCGGTGCTCGACCAGAAGCCTTCCTTCGATCTGCTGACCGCATTCGGGGCGGCCATGATTCCGGTGCTGTTCGCTTATGGCGGCTGGCAGACCACCAACTTCGTGGCCGCGGAGATCAAAGACCCGCGGCGCAACCTGTCGCGTGCCCTGGTAATTGGCGTAGCCGGGGTGATTGTTCTTTATTTGGCCGTGAACCTGGTGTGCGTGCGCACGCTCGGGCCCGCCGGACTGGCCGACACCACCGTACCGGCTACCGCCGTAATGCGCTCGCTGATGGGCAACCGCGGCGCCGAGTTGATCGCCCTGGGAATTACCATTTCCACGCTGGGCTTCCTCAGCCAGTCCATTCTGACGGCGCCCCGGGTTTATTTCGCCATGGCGGAAGACGGCTTGTTCTTCCGCAGCGTGGCCTACGTGAATGCTCGCACCCGCGTGCCCATCGTGGCCATAATTCTGCAAAGCCTCTGGACGGCGGTCATAGCTTTATCCGGGCGCTATGACCAGATCCTCAATTACGTGGTGGCTACGGATTTTATTTTCTTCGGGCTGACCGCCACCTGCGTCTTTATCTTTCGCCGGCGGGAAGCGGCTGCGGGCCGCGAGCAGCGGGCGTCTTTCCGCACACCCGGCCATCCCTTCACTACCGCCGCTTTTGTGCTGGCCTGCTGGCTGGTGGTGGCCGATACCATTTATAAGTATCCGTCCAACAGCCTGATCGGCACCCTCATCCTCCTGTTGGGCATACCCGTGTACCTGCTATGGTCGCGGAGGAATAAAGTGGAGACGGCGCCATGAAGCAGCCGCGCAGCACGATTCGTTCGCCCTACATGGAGTGGGCCAAACTGTGTTCGGCCGCGCCTTACAACCTGGCCACCAGCGGGATGGCCGAATATCCCCTGGCCGAACTGGGAGCGAACCTCCAGCAGCTGGAAATCAACGATTCCAGTCCCTACGGCTATCCTCCATTGCGGGAACGGCTGGCGCGCAAGAGCCAGGCGCCGCCCGAATGCGTGGTCATGGCCGCCGGTACCTCTCTGGCCAATCACCTGGCCATGGCCGCGTGCTTCGAGCCCGGCGAGGAAGTGCTGGTAGAGCAGCCCACCTACGAGCTGCTGTTGAGCACGGCCCGCTTTTTGGGAGCCAAAATCCGCCGCTTCCGGCGCCGCTTCGAAGACGACTTCCGCCTTGACCCTCAGGAAGTGGAAAGGCGGGTTACGCCTCGCACCCGGCTGATCGTAATCACCAACCTGCACAATCCCAGCAGCGCCCTGACCGACGAGCCCGGGCTGGCCGCCCTCGGCGAAATCGCGCTGCGCTGCGGCGCTCGCGTGTTAGTGGATGAAGTGTACCTGGAGAGCCTGTTCGACCAGCCCCGCCGCTCCGCCTTCCACCTGGGCAAACAGTTCGTTACCACCAACAGCTTGACCAAGGGCTACGGACTGAGCGGCCTGCGCTGCGGCTGGGTGCTGGCGGAGCCCGAACTCGCCCAACGCATGTGGCACATCAATGATGTTTTCGCCGCCACCCCCGTACACCCGGGGGAAGTGCTCAGCGTGCTCGTGCTCGATAAACTGGAGCAGATATCCGCCCGGGCCCGGCAGCTTCTCGAAACCAACCGCCGGGCCGCGAGCGCCTTCCTCGATTCCCGCCGCGACCTGCGTTGCTTTCGTCCCCCTCACGGGACGGTTGTTTTCCCCAGGTTACGCAAGGGGGACGTGGAGGAGTTTTGCAGCCTGCTTCGTGAAAAATACGAAACCAGCGTTGTGCCCGGGCAATTTTTTGAGATGCCAAAGCACTTTCGCATGGGTTTGGGCGGCGACGTGAAAATGACCAACGAAGCTCTGCGGCGGCTGGGATGTGCTCTGGACGAATACGCCAAGCGCGGGCAATGAGAGACAATTTTCCTCCGCCGGGACGCAGAATACCGCAGAGGAATGGGGGGTAAGGAGCGAAGCCGGCGTTGCTAATTGCGAACAGCGCCGGCCATTTCTTCACTGAGCCCGCTGGCGTCCTCCGGACCATTGCGGTATGCCCTGGGCATTGCGCAGCACCAGAGTCTTATCTCCCTGCTTGATCTCACGCGCGATCAATGCCTTGCCGTCTTCGGTCTTCACCTTGGAGCCCAGCACCTCGACCTCATCGCCCTTGGCAAAGGAGAACCCCTGCGCGGCAATATAGGAAGAGGGTCCTGCGTGCACATCCAACTGCCCCGCTTCCGTCTTCAAAATCAGGTGAGTGCCATTCCAGCCATGTCGCCCGGCCACCTGCTTTACCTCGTCCACCGTCCCTTTCACCGTGGTTTCGGTGCTGGGATCATAATTGCGCATGCCCCGCTGGGCGAATGCCAGCGGCAGGGAAACGAACAAAAGAACTGCCATCCACGCAAACCAGCTGCTTCTCATCAGGTAACCTCCTTTAGAACAGGGGTTTCTTGGCCATTCCAATTCACGGCCCGCTGGCCAGCGGGATGGCCGCCGGTCCCAGGCTGGCCTGAGCACTCCTGCTTCCATTAAATCTGCTGCCACACTATCTGTTACACGAAATTGCAGAGCTGACGCTGATGGGGCTCCCGGATTTCCCGAATTGGGACTGGGTGGCCCTTCCCGCGAAGAATTCTTCTAGTTACTTTGGGTGTTCTACGTTGTGGAATGGGTTTGTTTTACAAACAAGAACCGGTCTAAATGATGATTTAAGGGCAGAGCCGGGCAGAAGAAATCCCGCTTCCCAATTAGCGTTATAATCGTCCAAACATTACAGCAGGTAGGCTGCATGCATCGGCAAAGCTATCAACGGCTCCGCTGGTTCAGATTCGCGGTAGGGGCATTTGCGCTTTGCCTGATGGTGTTTACCGCCCTGCACCCCCCCGTCGGGGTGCTTGTGGCGGGCGGTCAGCACACGGCCAACTCCTTCGTAGATCACGCCAAACAGCCCTGCCTGGATTCACCCGGCTTCGACTGGAGCGTTCCCCAGGGTGGATTTGCTTTGCTTTTCCAGCCCCATAAGGTTCAGCGTCCCCTCGGCGTCAACCTGATCGCTTACAATCCCCGGCCCGACGAATTTCGCCTCTACAACCGACCTCCCCCTCTGAGCTAACTCCTTCTCCTTCTTCGGCGTGACCTGCGGCTGTGCCGCTCACGCCAGAGTTGTCATCCTCTGTTACCCGAACCCTTCAGGAGGTGGCGTTATGAGCGATAAAGCCAATCTTACCTTGACCTTAGCGGGCAAAGACGGCTCGTCGTTTGTGGTTGACGGGCTGCAAAGCGTCTACGCCCGCGTGCAGCAGTTGCACAGTTCGAATGTAGCCCTGCTGGAATTCACCGTGGTAATTCCCCAATATCAGGTCCGCGAGGTGCTGCGCACCCTGGCGGAAGGAGCCACCGAATTTACCTTCGATCAACCGGCGCGCTCGGAAATGCACTGAAGGAGGCACAGAATGCCAAACACGCCTGCTGAAAACCATTCTGTTCCGGGCCTGGACCAGGGGAAGTTCAACCGCACCGCGTCAATGGTAGACGAAGCGCGGGTCAATCGGGCATGGCGGCGCAAGCTGCTCCTGGTGATTGCCGGCTTCGCCGCCGCCGCCTTTGTGGTCATTGAGCTAATGCATCACCTGCTGGTCCCTGATCTCGGACCTTATCGGGAAAGGGTCTTGGCCGAGGGCGGTTCGGCCCTCATTCTGGGCATGCTGACGGCCAAGCTGCTGCACAACGCTTACAAGGCTCGCCAGCATGCACTGGCACGCCTGCAGGTCATCGCCGAACTCAACCACCACGTGCGCAACGCCCTGGAAGTGATCTCTTTGTCCGCCTACATCACGCGCGACGAGGAAGCCATTCGCCGAATCATGGAGGGCGTGAATCGCATTGACTGGGCGCTGCGGGAAATCCTGCCGCAAGAAAAGTTTCCCCTGAATGCCGGAGAACCGCCCTCACCCCTGGCCCCGTTGTCCGGAAGCAGGACCATATCTGTCTCCGGCTCACCTCGCCCGAAAAATGATGGTCATCCTCCGGCCCAGGAGATATCGCAGTTCCACTCGTCTGGCGCCGCAATAGGGAGTGTCCTATGAATATGCAGGATTTGGCCGAACTCAGTTACCACGTGGTGTGCTTACGTTCATTGGGCTACCGCACCGCCCGCGAGCACGGGCTGGCGCCGCGCGAGTATGAGTTGCTGCTGGCAATTAAGGCGCTGCCGCCGGGTACGCGGCGCGGCATCAGCGAACTGGCTGGCTGGCTGCACATGCAGCAGCACGGAGTGGTGGAACTGGCCACCCGGCTGCAACGGCGAGGCTTACTGCGCCGCTATCACGACCAGAAGGATGGGCGCCAGGCGCGCCTGGCTTTGACTCCCCAAGGCGCCCGCGTGCTGCGGGACCTGGTAGGACGGGAGAACGCGAGATTGCACTCTTTTGGCGCCGAAGCGGTCTCCAGCCTGCGGCGCATTGTGGCTAAGCTGCCTCAGAACGGCAACGGCAACGGACGGCACAGAAACGGCAATGGCTCGGCCGCCCATCGGGCTGGTTGACGCGGTTCACAGCTCTGGACTGTGAGTAAGGCAGGTATGGGGAGCGTGGAGAGCAGGGCGGAGGGGCGGCGGCATAACCGGCGGACCAGGATCTTGTCCGCCGCGCTGTGCGGCTGCGCTTTGGTGACTTTCAGCGCGGCTCAGGCCGCCCGCTTGCAGCCTGGGCGTTTGCAACACGTTATCTGCAAGGCCCCGGCCACGGTCTCGACCTATTCCTTTCTGTGGGACGCTCCCGATTTCGCGGTTGTTGTTTTCACCTCCACCCCCCGGCCTGTGGCGGCCTCCGCGCCCCTGGCGTTATTGGGGCAGCCCGCGGCCGCGCCGGGCCTGCTGGAGTTTTCCCTGCATGTTCGTCCTCCTCCCGCGGCCTAAGCGGGTTTTCTCCAAATTCGGACAACAAACACTTCATATCTGGAGAACAGGCAGCCGCCAATGCTGCTGCCGCTTTAGTGACGAGGAGCAATTATGCGTGAATTGAAAGTGCTGTGTGTGGAGGACCGCGCCGCCCGGCTTAACCTGCTGCGCGGAAAACTGGAGGAGATCGGATACAAAGTGGCTGCCGCCAATTCCGGAGAAGAGGCCATCGAAATGTTTCGGGAAGAGGAGTTTGACGGCGTGCTCATGGAATCGGCGCTGCCCGATTACGACAGCCTGACGGTGCGCGATGAAATGCGGCGGATGCGGCCGGCGGTGCCGGTGCTGCTCTATGCGGGCATCGGCAGGAGCACGCCCATGCTGCTGCGCTTTTTCGATGCTTACGTCCGCAATCCCAAGTCGCCGGAGTCCGTGCTCGAGAGCATGCGCTCCTGAGCCCGGGGGAATCGCGGCGTAGGGCGGCGGTGTGTCTTGTCTGTTGGCGTGAGCAGCGGCAGGCAAGACACACCGTCTACCTGCTCAGACCCGCGAATCTCAGACCCTCGAATCCAGGATCGCGTTTCTAGCGCAGAAAAAGGCTGCCGGTCAGAACCAGCAGCACGAACAGGGTAAACACGGTGTACTTCCAATTCTTCAGGACTACGAAGAAGTACACCATGGAGGCCAGAACGCGAAAAAAGGGCGTCAGCATGAGAACCACGATTCCCATGTTGATGAGCAAGCGGGGCCGGATTTCGCCGAGGACAGCGATGTGAACTTCCGATATTACAAATTGAAACAGGTTCATGCCGGCGAGTTCGTAATCGAGCCGTACCCCGCCGCTCTCGATGTATTTCCACACCAGGCCGATGACAATCAGCAACATGCTGAGGAGCACGCCCCCCAGCAGGATGTAGCCAACCAGCACATCCATTTCCAGCTGGCGCGATTCGGCGCTGCTCTCGAGATCCGGCGAAGAACTCCTGCCCTGCATCATCATGCGCCCCGGATACCCCTGACGATCATCTCCACCGCTAAAATCAGCAGAACCAGAAGAAAGAAACGCCGCACTGACTGGTTGGACAAGCGCACCAGCAGTCGCGTTCCCAGAAACGCTCCCAGCACCACGCCCAGGATGACGGGGGCGGCCAGTCCTGGGCTAATCAGTCCCGCGGCCAGGTAGACGCTGGTGCCGGCCAGGGCGGTGACCCCAATGATGAGGTTGCTGGTGGTGGTGGAAACTTTGGGCGGCAGTCCCATCACCAGGTCATGGATGAGGACTTTCACCGCTCCAGCGCCTATCCCCAGAAGCCCGGCGATGATGCCTGCTCCGAACATGAGGGGAGCGCCGAGATAAGCGCGTCGGGCTTTGTAATGGATGGTCTGCCCCAGAACCTGGTCCGGGTAACTGCCTTCGAGTTCCAGCCAGCGGGTAATGCCATCCTGATTGGTGACGCTATGCCACGATTCATGACCAACCAGCAGCAGGGCCAGCCAGGAACCCAACAGCACGCCGCCGAAGGCAATGTAAAGAGGGCGGGTGGAAGAGACCAGGGTGATGGCGGCGCCGGCCAGGGCGCCCACGATGGTGAACATCTCCAGGAACATGCCGACTTTCAGGTTGGTGATGTGGTCGCGCACGTAGGCCGAAGCCGAGCCGCTGGAGGTGGCGATTACGGAAAGAATGCTGATGGCAATGGCGTGCTTGATATCCACGCCGAGAAGGGTGAGGGCGGGGATGAGGATGATGCCGCCTCCCATTCCGCTCATGGCGCCCACAAAACCGGCCAGGATGGCCACAGGAAACAGCAGATGGAAGGGGATCATCGGAATTTCACGTTCTCGACCGGCCGAGGAGCACCAGGCGGCTCATCGGTTCAAAATTACTTCGATTTGTGAGTATACACGTTACGTGCTTTGCGGCTAGCGGGTACAATCGACGCCAAGGCGTGTCACTCTCCGAGTGCTCGGGTACAACGTGCACAAAATAAAAACTCCCCTGCTGTACGCCTTGATGATCAGCGCCGCGGCTGGCCTGTTCTGGATTGTTTGTTCAGCGGGAGAGTCGCTGCAGGCGCCAGAGCCGGAAGGTCTGCTGAAATTTGGTGTTTCTGCCCCCGCGCAGGCCCCTGGCATCTTGACCCATGTGCTGCTTGCCCTGGTTGTGATCCTCATTTTTGCGCGTCTGCTGGGAGCGGCATTTCGGAGAATGAGCCAGCCGCAGGTGATCGGGGAGATGATCGCCGGCATTCTGCTGGGCCCATCTTTTCTGGGGCACATCGCGCCCGGGCTGGCCGCCTACCTGTTCCCCAGCAGCATCACGCCCTATCTCTCGGTGCTCTCGCAAATCGGCATCATTCTCTATATGTTCCTGGTAGGCTTGGAACTGGATACCGACCTGCTGCGTGGCCGTTCCCATGCTTCGGTGGCTATCTCTCACGCCAGCATCATTGCTCCCTTTCTGCTGGGTGGCGGTCTTGCCCTGTGGCTCTATCCCCTGTTTTCCACCCGCGATGTGCCCTTCACCGTGTTCGCGCTCTTTCTGGCGGTGGCCATGTCCATCACCGCCTTTCCCGTGCTGGCGCGCATTCTCACGGACCGGCAGATGCACAAGAGCCGCATGGGCGCGGTCGCCCTGGCCTGCGCCGCGGTGGACGACGTGACTGCGTGGTGCCTGTTCGCTTTTGTGGTTAGCCTCGCCAGAGCCCATGCCGGGCGCGTTTTTGTTACGCTGACCTTGACTGCCGTTTTCATAACCGGGGTGCTGATTGTTTTGCGCCCGGCTGCCGTCTGGTTTGCCCGCAGGCAATCCTGGCAGGAAAAGACCAGCAAGGACTCCATCGTTATTGTCTGCGCCGCGCTGTTGCTGGCCGCCCTGGCCACCCAGCGCATCGGGATTCACGCGTTGTTTGGCGCTTTTCTGGTGGGGGCGGTCATCCCCCACGATTCTTCCCTCGCCCGGGATGTCAACGAGAAATTCGAGGATCTGGTGGTGGTGCTATTCCTGCCCGTGTTTTTTGCTTTTACCGGCTTACGCACGCAAATCGCGCTGGTGCACGGAGTGCGGGACTGGCTCATTTGTCTGCTGATTATTGCGGTGGCCTCCCTGGGCAAATTCGGAGGCGCCAGTCTGGCCGCGCGCTTTACCGGGCTGGATTGGACGGAAGCGTCTTCGCTGGGAGTTTTGATGAACACACGTGGCCTGATGGAACTGATTGTGCTCAACGTCGGGCTGGACCTGGGCGTCCTTTCTCCCGCCCTGTTTGCCATGCTGGTGATCATGGCCATTGTGACCACCCTGGTCACCACCCCGGTGCTGCAGGCCTTGACCCGCACCCGGGAGGCGGCCGTGGCCGCGTGAGGAAACGGGCTCGATGCAGTGGAACGAAGTAGCTCAGTAGGAATTTTCAAAGCGCCAAAAGGCACTCTCCTAACCATCCATTTTTTAGATGACTCCTGGCCTGTGGGGTGAAGAAAGGTTTATCCCAAAAACGAACCTCGCCCTGATTGGCACACTTCCTCTGCCAATCGAGAGTAACTTGCCCCGCGATTCCCGCTCCCGCCAGTGAACAATAGTGGTGGGCCGGGCAGAAGCACCCCGCCTCGAGGTTGGAATGGAACCCACTGAGGTACAAGCGCGTGTTGCGCCAAGTGAGGCGGAGAAGCCGGCAATAGAGAACTGGCCGGTGATAGTAGCCGAAGGTGACAAGGAGCGCCGCATTGCCATGCTTGCATGGCTCAAAGAATGGGCTTACACCGCCATGCCGGCGGTGAACAGCGAACACGCCCTGGAGTTGCTGCGCCAGCCCGGGGGCTCCACCCTGGCGCTGGTGGGGCAGAAGCTGCGCGGACTTGACGGACCGGGATTATGCCGCAAAATCAAGCGGCGGCGTTCGCTGCGCACCTATGTGGTGTTGCTGGCGGGAAGGGAACAGGAAGTGGCGGCCGGCCTGGAAGCCGGGGCCGACGATTGTCTGCAGGATCCGTTCCAGGCAAGCGATCTGCAGATGCGCCTGCGAATCGGCCAGCGCATGCTGCAATTGCAGCAGCAGCTCGAGGCGGCGCAGAAAGCGCTGAAGTTCGGCACCACCCACGACGCGCTTACCGGCATCTTCAACCGCGACATGATTGCCTCCACCCTGGATCGCGAACTGGCGCGCGCCCTGCGCACCAAGAAAGCACTCGGCATCCTCAAAATTGACCTCTGCCATCTGCGCGAGATCAATCGCCTCCACGGGCACACGGTAGGCAACACGGTGCTGCAGGAGGTGGCCAGGCGGCTGCGCGCCTCTTTGCGCGCTTACGATACGGTGGGACGCTACGGCGCGGAGGAGTTTCTGGTGGTCATTCCGGAGATCGCGCCGGAAAATCTGGCCTCGGTCATCACCCGCCTGCGCTCCAGCGTGACCCAGCTTCCCGTCAACACCGGTGCCGGGCCGGTAAGCATTGCAGTCAGCGTCGGCGCCAGCGGTATGGCGGCCGGCACCCAGGGTCTGGGGGTCCACTTCCTGCTGCACGCCGCCGATGTGGCCCTCTACCTTTCGCGGCGCAACGGCCGCAATTGCGTGCGCGTTTGCGGCTCCGAGGACCGGGTGCTGGTTTCGTCGTAGAGCAAGGTTTCAAGGTTTCAAAGTTTCCACGGTCAGAGTTTCCTTTCGTAAAGTCATGTTGAGCGAGGGCGCACGCCCGAGTCGAAACACCTCTGCGCCGGTCGATGTGCCGGCCTGCCGAGGGGAATTTGGGAAAACCTTGCTACAGAAGTCGTGAACCATACGATGCGGGGGTGCTTCGACTGCGCCCGCGAATTCGCAAGCGAATCCGCCGGCTCCGCTCAGCATGACAGGGAAAGGGAAACTGGAAACCTTGAAACCTGCGAAAACCCTGAAACCTTCCAAAACCTTGAAACTTTGCTGCTACGGGGCGCGTACACTACCGCTGAGGGGTAACGTTATGTACTGCAACCATTGTGGAGCGCCTTTGGCCCAGGAGCAGCTGGCTTGCCCGAGTTGCGGCCGCAGCGTAGCCGACGTCAGAAGTTCGATTGCGATTCGCACGCGGGTCGGCGGCCATCTGCATCTGCTGGCCATTTTCTGGTTTGTGATGGCGGCCTTCTGGATGATACCCACGGCAGTGATGTTCGCCCTGGCGGCGGCTGCGAGCGCCGCACCCGGAAACATGCCGCCTCCCGCCCGCATCTTTGCCCCTATCCTCTTTCTCGTTTTGGGTTTTCTGTTTCTGGCGATTGGCGGGGCGCGCGCGATTACTGCCTACGGGCTGCTCAAGGCGCGCTCCTGGGGGCGTGTGCTGGCTCTGATTATGGCTTTCCTCATGCTGTTGGATTTGCCCTTCGGAACCGCGCTGGCGGTCTATACGCTGTGGGTGCTGCTGCCGGTGGAAGCGGGCGAGGAATATAAGCGCATTGCCGCCAGCCGTGAAGGCGGGCAGCAGCAGACCGCGCCGGCACATGCGTAATGTTCCGCGCGTTTCAAGGTTTCCCAGGTTTCAACCATGGCCGGCAGCACGTTGGAAGCTGGATCGTTTTGAAACCTTGAAACCTTGAAACCTTGAAACCTTGAAACCTTGAAACCTTGAAACCTTGAAACCTTGAAACCTTGAAACCTTGAAACCTTGAAACCTTACTCCACTTCCTCGGCTCCCGAAGCCGCCTCGGAGACATATATCTTTGGCGCTTTGCCCGTGGCCTGCTTGTAACCGGCGGAAATCGCCTGTCGAAATTCCTCCACCGCTCCGGACTCCAGCAGATTGATGGTGCAGCCTCCGAAGCCGCCGCCGGTCATGCGGGCGCCGTACACCCCGTTCAGGCCGGCAGCCAACTCAACCAGCAGGTCCAATTCGTGGCAGCTGACTTCATAGTCGTAGCGCAGGCTGCGGTGCGACTCGCCCATCAAGCGTCCGAACTCCGGCAGGTCGCTGCGTTGCAGTGCTTCAGCGGCCTGCAGGACGCGGGCGTTTTCCGTTACCACGTGGCGGCAGCGGCGGTACACGACGTCGCCCAGTTCGCTGCGATGCTGCTCCAGGTCGGCCAGGGTGGCGTCGCGGAGAGCGCGAATCTGCGGCCGGTATCGCGCCAGCAGGCGCACGCCGGTTTCGCATTCGGCGCGCCGGGTGTTGTACTCGCCACCCGATAATGCGTGGCGCACGCCGCTGTCGCAAATAACCAGGGAGGCTCCCGGGGGCAAGGGAAGCAGCCGGTATTCCAGAGAGCGGCAGTCCAGCAGCAGAGCATGCCCGGCCTGCCCGAAGCAGGCGGTGAACTGGTCCATAATGCCGACCCGGGCGCCGACAAATTCGTTTTCCGCGCGCTGGCACAAGCGGGCGAGTTCCAGACGCTCCAGTTCCGCGCCGGAGTTGCTCAGCAAGGCCAGTCCGCTGGCCACCTCAATGGCGGCCGAGGAACTCAGGCCGGAACCGATGGGCACGTCGCTCTGGATCAGGAGATTGCCGCCGCGCAGCCGTGTTCCGTTCTGCTGCAGCACCACGGCTACGCCCTGCACGTAATCGCTCCACTGGCCGCGGCGCTGGGGACGGCGGGAATCGAGGTCAATTTCGACCGTCTCCTGCAGATTTTCCGAGTGTACGACCAGGCGCCGGTCTGCGCCCTCGGCAATGGCCACCACGCAGGAGAGACCGATGGCCGCCGGCATTACGAAGCCATCGTTGTAATCGGTGTGTTCGCCGATCAGGTTGACCCGTCCGGGCGCGCGGAACAACCGCGGCGTTTGCCCGAACCGTTCCCGGAAACTGTCTGCCAGCGATGACACAAGCGACTTGTAATTGACTAATTGGTAATTTGCAATTTCCGCACGTGCTGCCACTTCCCGCTGCGGTTTGGAAGCATCGCGCGGTTTCAATTTGCACAATTCTCAATTACACAATTACTCAATCTTGCGCCGCCGCCCCAGCAGCACCATGACGAGGCCAAAGGCCAGCAGCACCAGTCCCCAGTAGAGATTCACATTGACCCCCAGGGAACGCTGGTAAATGGCGCGGTTGCTGGCCGCGCCGAAGGCGGTCAGCAGAATCCCCACCAGCGCGAAAACGAGCCCGATGGGCAGGCGGATATCAATTCCCAAGCCAGCCTCCTCTCAGCCGAAGAACAGGTTCAGCAGCACCAGCACCACTATTATGATCACCGCCAGCGAGGCCGGACGCTGGTACCAGGGCAGGTGCTTCTCGCTGGGCTTCTCGGTCAGCGAATACACCAGGCCGACGAGTTTGCTGTCCTCGCGCGGCCGGGTGAGCAGGCTGATGACGATGGTGACCACGAAGCAGGTGGTCCAGGCCCAGATCGCGGTCCAGAAATTCTGCGCCATATCACTGGGGTAGTAATGCAGGATGGGCCCCAGCCAGCCGCCCTTGATGCCTACGGTTTCGCCCGCCGGGAGGGTCAGGCCGTGGTGAACGGCGGCGGCTATGGTGCCGGTCAGCAGCCCAAAAAACGCACCGTGGCCGGTGGCGCGCTTCCAGAACATGCCCAACAGAAAGGTGGCAAACAGCGGAGCGTTCACAAAAGCGAACACCAGCTGCAGCATGTCCATAATGTTGTTGAAGCGCGTGGTGGCATAGGCCGCCAGCACCGATAGGGCTATGCCGAAAACGGTGGCCACTCTTCCCATCCACAAGTAGTGCTCATCGCTCTCCTTGGGGCGGATGTAGGACTGGTAAATGTCGTAGGTCCAGACGGTGTTGAAGGCGGTAACGTTCCCCGCCATGCCCGACATGAAGCTGGCCAGCAGCGCGGTCAGGCCCAGTCCCAGAATGCCGGTAGGGAAGTAGTGCAGCAGCATATTGGGAATGGCCAGATCGTAATCCATGATGGGCTTGCCCTCGCGGTCGAGCAGAGGCTGACCGGTATGGGGGTCAATTTTGGGCGGGATCAACCCCTGGCTGTACTGTTCCGCCACCGCCGTGGGGGCGCCCGCGCTCGTGGCGCTGAGGTGGGCCGTCGCGCTGGGCAAAGCGATGGCGATCAGACCCGGCAGGATGACCAGGAAGGGGAAGAACATTTTAGGGAAGGCGGCGATCAGCGGGGTGCGGCGGGCGGCGGCCATGGAATCAGCCGCCATGGCCCGCTGCACCACCAGAAAATCGGTGCACCAGTAGCCA